>CALEVL010000270.1 GCA_937924675.1 uncultured Ignavibacteria bacterium
ATGCCCGGCTGGCACAAAGGAGAAGATCATACAAGATCTTATGCAGCGCAAAAACATTTAGGCGGCGGTGTAGTGCTGACTTCCATTCACGAACAGAATTATTTGTCATCATTTTTCGGAGAAGTAAAGGAAGTCATGGCAATGGAGACAACGGGCAATACAACAGGCATTGAGTGTGAAGAAGGAATTGAGATTCTGATGAGGCACGAGACAGGAGTGCTTTCGTCCGTTCATCTGAACTTTTTCCAGAAGCCGTACTTCAGAAATTGTCAGATCATCGGAACCGATGGAACGATCTTCTGGGATTTCATGAAGCCTATTGTAAAACTCATGAAAGCAGATCATACCGAAATATGGAAACTTGGAGCAGGAGCATTTGAGCTTCTTGAAGAAAGTTACAGAAACCAGATGATGCATTTTATTGAAGTTGCTAAGAGAGAAACAATGCCGGTTGCAGGATTGAAGGAAGGTATCAGGGATCTTGAAGTTGCATTAAAAATATTAAATGAAATTGGGAGAAGCTGAAAATGAGTATTGAAAGAACAAACGACCCGAACGGAATTGACTTCAGAAAAAAGTTTGAGCTTGAAGGAAAGGTGATAATAATTACAGGCGGCTCGGGATTGATAGGCAAGGCATTTGCGGAAGCCGTATGTCAGTATGGAGCCAATGTTGTGATCGCGGATATTCCGAAAGCGGAGCCGAAGGTCTTGGCGGAGCAACTCGAGAAGAAACACGGCAGAAAGATGCTTGGGTTTGAGCTTGATGTAGCTGACAGAGTTGATGTCACAAAATTGAAAGATGAAGTTGTAAATGCATTTGGAAGAATTGACGGACTCGTTAATTCACATCAGAATAAGACGGCTAGATTCTTCGCGAACTTTGAAGAATATACTGACGAGGACTGGGACGCGGTAGTAGAGACAAATCTCAAAGGAACATTTCTTACTTGTCAAATCATCGGAGGATGGATGGCTAACAACGGTGGCGGCTCGATCATAAATATTCCGTCAACGTATTCTGTAGTTGCGCCGAATCAGAATCTTTATACGGGAACAAATCTTGGCTGTCCGGCTGCTTACTCTGCATCAAAAGGCGGAGTGATGGCTCTTTCACAATATCTTGCTACTTACTGGTCAGCAAAGAACGTGAGAGTCAATCAGATAACTCCGCATGGCGTATGGAACAATCACCAGGAAAAATTTGAGCAGAACTTTGCCGGGCTGTCACCGCTCGGAAGAATGAGCTACAGTCATGAAGTAGCAGGGGCGGCAGTGTTCTTACTGTCAGATGCTTCGAGTTATGTGACAGGACACAACCTGCTGGTTGACGGCGGATGGACAACATGGTAAAAAATAAAATTCAATCGTCATGAAGATCTTAGAAGTATTCGAAAAGTATAATCCTGAAATAATAAACAGGCCTTATGTAATCGCAGAGGCAGGAGTAAATCATGAGGGTGACATTGAGATTGCAAAGCGATTGATTGATGAAGCTGCACGAGGAGGAGCTCACGCAATTAAATTTCAGACATACAAGGCAGAGACACTCGCATCGAAGGACAGCCCGTATTATTGGGACCTGAGCAAAGAACCTTCGAAGAATCAGTTTGACTTGTTCAAGAAGTTTGATAAGTTCTGGAAGAAAGAATATGAAGTGCTGAAGATTGAGTGCGACAAGAGAGGCATCGAGTTCATGTCAACTCCATTTGACACTGAGGCAGCTGACTTCCTGATGGACCTGATGCCCGTTTACAAAATTTCTTCATCAGACATAACAAACATTCCTTTCATCAGGTACATGTGTGCATTCGGGAAGCCTATATTGCTTTCAACCGGAGCGTCAGATCTCATTGAGATCCGGGAAGCGGTCGATCTTATCAACAGTTGCGGAAACAAACTATGCCTTCTCCATTGCGTCCTCAACTATCCGACTCTTGATGAGAATGCAAACCTCGGTATGATACTTGATCAGAGAAAAAGATTTCCAAATGCAATTCCCGGTTATTCCGATCACACAATGCCGGGAACAATGGATACACTCAAGATCGCAAATCTTCTGGGTGCGGTAATACTTGAGAAGCATTTCACACATGACAAAGCTCTACCGGGAAATGATCACTACCATGCGATGGATATGGATGATCTGAAATTCTTCTTCAAAGATATGGACAAGACTTTTACACTCATCGGAGAATTCAACAAGAAAGCGCTAGATTCCGAAGCCGCGGCAATTAAGAATGCAAGAAGGAGTCTTGTTGCAAGCAAGAAAATACCGGCCGGAGAAATAATCGATATGAGTTGTTTAACATGGAAAAGACCTGCAAGCGGTATCAGTCCGAAACATATTGATGATGTAATTGGAATGAAGGCCGCAGAAGATATTGAAGAAGACTCTGTGTTAAAATGGGAAATGCTAGAAAGCAAACAATCCGGATAATCATGATTCAACAATTCTGTCGGCAATTCAAGTGCGCAAACTTATGAAGACGGTTGCAATAGTTGAAGCACGCATGGGATCAAGCAGATTGCCCGGGAAAGTGCTGATGGATATTGGTGGAGTTCCGGCTTTGAAACTGCTTTGTGAAAGGCTGGCTTCATGCAGGCGAATTGATGACATTGTTATAGCAACTTCGGTAAGTGCTGCCGATCAGGCGATTGAAAACTTTGGGAAAGATAACGACATTAAAGTATTCCGCGGAAGTGAGGAAGATGTTCTGGGAAGAGTTGCAGGAGCAGCAGAATTTGCCGGAGCCGATGTAATAGTTGAGATCACGGGTGATTGCCCGCTGATGGATACGGAAGTTGTTGATCATGTCACAGGCTATTTTCTCGATCATTATCCGGAATATGATTATGTGACAAATATCGGCTATGTGGCAAATCAGAAGCGCGAGATACCGATTGGAATGGATGTGAGAGTCTTCACTTATAAAGACCTGAAGCATATCAGTGAGATCACTGATGATCCGGAAGATAGGGAGCATGTGTCACTTTATTTTTTCCGCACAGGAAAGGATACTTACAAACTTAAGAGCCTGCCGATACCTGACAAATGGAAAAGAGATTATCCGGTTAGAATCGCGTTGGACACTGAAGATGATCTCAACTTCATAAGGACACTTTATGACGGATTGAAGAAGCAGAATAGCGCATCAGGTCTTTCGGAGATTCTCAGATACACGGATATGAATTCCGAAATTTTGAAGCTCAATTCTGAAGTAGTCCAGAAAACAGTTAGCGGCATTGAGTAAACTCAAAGCTTGTCTGATTGGCTGCGGTGATATTGGATACGGATTTGACAAGGGTAGAGCAGGCGAAGGAGCATTGACACATTTCAAGGCTTTGTGTGATTCGGAACACTTCGAGCTTTGCGGAATTGCCGAGATCAATAATGAAGTAAGAGAAGAAATTGCGGAGAAGTTCAGAGTGAATGTATATGACAATGCAGAAGTGATGCTGATAGATCATAAGCCGGAGGTAGTTGTGATTGCCAGCAATGATGAGACTCATATTCCTTTTCTTAGAACAGCGCTTCAATATGCGCCGAGACTTGTATTCTGCGAGAAGCCGCTTGGCCTCAGCTTAAACGAAGTGAGTGAGATTGTCAGCGAATATGAAAAAAAGAATGTGAAGCTTCAGGTAAATTACACGAGAAGATTCCTTGAAGAGTTATATTCCATTGGGCAAGATCTTGCAAGTGGTAAGATCGGCAAAATAAATTCCGCTACATTTTACTATTCGAGAGGGCTTGTTCACAATGCATCTCACTATCTTGACCTTGTACACTGGTATTTCGGAGTTCCAGATGATGTTACCACACTCTCAAACAGAGAAGGACTTGGAGAGCATGACAACAGTTACACATTCCGGCTTGGTTATATTGATGGTCCTGAAATAATTTTTTTAGGACTCGATCCATCCAAGATTTCGTTTGCCGAGATTGATTTTGTGGGTTCTGAAGGAAGGATCAAATTCAGCTACAAAAATGAAATTGAGTACTACAAAGTTGTGAGCAATCCGAATTACATCGGATTCCAGATATATGAGCTTACGGGTTCAAAGCCGGTGAGATTTGACCAGGCAATGCCCAATGCATACCACAATATTTACGACTGTCTGATCAATGGCGCAAACCTGAAATGTCCCGGTTCGGAATCGAACAAACTATTTGAAACAATAAACAGAATTAAAAATCAATAAGATGTCAAAGCTAGCATTTCTTGGCGGCAAGCCTGTCAGAACAAAAATATTCCCTCAGAGCAATACAATAGGTGAAGAGGAAAAAAGAGCTGTGATGAAGGTTCTTGATTCAGGAAACCTATCGCAGTATGTCGGTTCATGGAATCCTGATTTTATGGGAGGGCCGATGGTGAAGCAATTTGAGAAGGATTGGGCGAGTGCATTCGGTGTTGAGTATTGCATGGCGGTAAATTCCAACACGTCAGGTTTGAATGCCTGCATAGGTGCGTGCGACATTGGCCCGGGTGATGAAGTAATAGTTTCTCCCTACACAATGACTGCAGGAGCAATAGCACCTCTGATCTACGGAGCCGTTCCGGTATTCGCTGACATTGACGAAGACATCTTCTGCCTTGATCCTAAAAGAGTTGAAGAGAAGATCACGCCGAGAACAAAGGCAATTCTTGTTGTTCACATCACCGGTCATCCTACAGACATGGATGAGATAATGAAGATCGCAAGAAAGCATAAACTCAAAGTGATTGAAGATTGTGCACAGTCTCCGATGTCAACATACAAAGGAAAGTTTGTTGGAACGATTGGTGACGTCGGGATTTTCAGTCTGAATTATCACAAGCACATTCACACAGGTGAAGGCGGAATGATAGTCACGAATGATGCTGTAATTGCAGAAAAAGTTCAGCTGATAAGAAATCACGGCGAAGCCGTAGTTGAAGGAAAGAAGACAATAGATATCTGGAACACATACGGGTTCAATTACAGAATGACTGAAATGGAAGCCGCTGTGGGAATTGAACAAATAAAGAAACTTCCCGCCTTGCTGGAACAAAGGATAGAGCGCGCAGAATATCTTTCAGCTGCGCTTGGAAAACTTCCCGGCATCATTCCGCCTGTTGTTAGAGATGACTGCAAACATGTTTATTATATTCAGGCATTCAAGTTCAAGAAAGATATAATCGGAATTCACAGAAATACTTTCATTGATGCAATGAAGGCAGAACTGCCGACGATGGTGCTTAGAGAATCAACGCCGATTATCGGAAGCGGTTTTGCTCCGCCGCTTTATCTTCAGCCGATCTATCAGCAGAGACTTCACAAGTGTTCGTTCAATTGTCCGAGATATGAAGGAGAAGTTTCTTACGACAAGGGACTTTGCCCTGTAACGGAGAAAATGTTTTTCGAAGAAGTATTCACGCATGAATACATGAGACCAAGTTTTTCATGGGATGATCTTAAGGATGTTACTGATGCATATTACAAAGTTTATGAGAACATTTCAGATCTTAAAGAATTCGAGGCAAAGAAAGCGGTTCTTGCTTAAGTGAAGATGAAGCTTCTTGCTGCTTATGATGATCCCGGCGGCGGTCTGGCAGTAACTTCAGTTGTGAAAAAAATTGCTGCTTCAAGTCAGGTTGATATTATTGCTTATGCCGGAAAACCGAGCATGGAATTTCTGAATGGTACCGGAATTACAGCTAAAGTGTTAAAATCTGATCTTACAAGATTAGAAGCAGATTCAATAATTGAAAATGAAAAGCCGGACATTCTTCTAAGTTCAACCAGTGGCGGTAGTGGTGAACAGGAACTTAGAAATGTCGCCAATGAAAAACAAATCTTCAGTTTTGTTGTACTTGATTTTTGGAAGCATTATGTAAGGCGCTGGAAGTATGCAGACTATGAAATTTCAGAAATGAATGATCGTGTTTTAGTAATGGATGAAAATGTGAAAATGGAAATGATCCGAGAAGGATTCCCGGAAAACCGGATATATGTTACAGGGCATGCGTATCTTGACCACGTATTTAATGAAGCAAAACCTGCCGGAAATGAAAAAGTAAATGAAGATTCTTACCTTTTTCTTTCCCAACCATCGGATACAATCGAGTTAATATATCATGATGTACATCCGGTTGCCACAGTAGTTGCAGCACTCAAAGACTATTCCAAATCAGTCAATAGGAAAATTACGCTTTACGTCAAACTTCATCCTCTCGAAAAAATGAGCAGCGAGCTTTCGGAAATTAGCAATGCTGTTGACGGTTCAGATGTGAATCTTATATATAGAGGTGCTGATGACGATCTTTATGATTTGCTGAGTGAATGCAGGTCAGTGATCGGCTACAATTCGATAGCATTATTTGAGGCTGTGGCACTTGGAAACAGAGTCTATAGTCTGGATGTGGTTCCGATGAATGAGTCATTGAGAACAGCCATGAAAGAAGCCGGAATAGAATTGATAAAACCGGCTGAATTGTTGAGTTCTCTAACATCATACAGCAACTTCCAATCTTTGAAAGCGCAGAACTTTCATAGTGGTGCAATTGACAACTGTATCGGTCTGATCTTATCCGCTTCAAGAATACATCAAAGCTAATAATCATGAAGAATTCATTCCTTACAGGCAAGCAGATCTATCTTTCGCCCATTTCAAAAGATGATATAACAGCAGACTATGTCTCATGGCTAAATGACAAAGATGTATGCAGGGATAATTCACATGCAACGTTTCCGAACAATGTAGAGAAGACCATTGCTTATGTAGATTCTGTTTCAAGATCAAACAGCGAAATAGTACTGGCGATACGATGGAAGAAAAATGATTTACACATCGGTAACATTTCATTGCAAAGAATAAACTGGGTAAGCAGGTCGGCAGAGCTTGCAATCATCATAGGTAACAAGAAGTATTGGAACAAAGGTGTAGGAACAGAGGCTTACAGTCTAATGATTGATTATGCTTTTGACAGATTAAATCTTAACAGAATTTCTTCGGGTCAAACACTTCGGAACAAAGGCATGATCAATGTCTGCATTAAGTGTGGTATGAAGGAAGAGGGAATAGCAAGAGAGTCAATGTTCAAGGAGGGAGAATATATTGATACGGTAACTTATTCGATTTTAAGTAAGGAGCGCGAAAAGCAAAACTTATTAAAAGGGAAAGCATGAAAAGCAAAGATTACGGAAAACCGCAAATGGAAGGCGTGCAATATTGCATCAGATGTTGCATACCCGCAACTCAGGAAGGAGTGAAATTTGACGAGCTTGGAATTTGTCAGGCATGTCAGTCATCGGAGCAGAAAATTCACATTGATTGGGTAGAGAAGGAGAAGGAACTGAGCAAGATACTTTCAGAAGCGAAGCAGAGAGCAGGAAGCAATTATGATTGCATCGTTCCAATTAGCGGCGGAAAGGACAGCACTTTTCAATTGCACGTGCTGACCAAAGTTTATGGAATGAAACCGCTTGCTGTAACATTCAGCCACAACTGGTTCAGCGAGACGGGCTGGTACAATCTCCTTAACTCGCTTGAGAAGTTCAATGTGGATCACATCATGTTTACGCCAAACCGAAATCTGGTTAACAGAATTGCGAAGAGATCGCTTGATGCAATTGGAGACACATGTTGGCATTGTCATGCAGGTGTAGGAGCTTTTCCGCTTCAGGTAGCGGTTCGGTTCAATATCCCGTTAATGATCTACGGCGAATCAATAGCGGAATCTTCCGGCAGATCATCATACAAGAATCCGTTAATGGAGTTCAACTTGGATTACTTCATGAAAGTGTCAACAAAGAGGAATCCAAAAGAAATGGTGTGTGATTATTTAACAGAGAAAGACATGAAACCATTTTTCTTTCCTGAGCTGGAAGAGCTTGAAAAAGCCGGGATTAGACTAATGCACTTGGGAGATTACATATTTTGGGATGATGAAAGGCAGATGGAGTTTGTAAGAGATACATATGCATGGAAGGAGACTGAAATCGAAGGGACATACAAAGGATACAAGAGCGCTGAATGCATCATGCCGGGAATGCATGACTTTACAAATTATCTCAAGCGTGGTTATGGAAGGGCAACATATCAGTCCAGCGTTGATGTGAGAAACGGACTGCTGTCAAGAGAAGAGGGATTTGAACTTTCGAAACAATATGACAAAGAGATACCTGAGTCACTGAAATATTATTTGAGTATTACGGGCATGAGCGAAGAAGAATTTTACGAGAAGATGAAAGAGAAGAGACTTGAGGAAATCAAGAACATAGAGCTTCCGGTAATTCAGAAAACAAGGAAGAATAAAGAAAGGATCTTGCCATATCCTGAACAGCTAATTGAAAAGGAAAATGAATCAAGAGAATAAATAGTATGACGACAATGACTACTAAAAAGATAGAGAAGAACATTTTTCTATCAGAGAATATTACAAGCATCATTTCCCGACTTGTAGCCGGTGACATTACTCCGTTTGATATTGCTGGAGCTTGCATTGACAGGATAAAGGAATATGAAAACTTCAGTAAAGTATGGGTTACGTATGATGAGTCAGTTATTATGTCACAAGCGGAGCAGTCTGCTGAAAGGCTAAGGTCAGGAAAGAAAGCAGGTAAACTCGAATCGATTCCCGTCGGTGTGAAGGATATTTTTAATACAATAGATTTTCCGACACAGATGGGCAGTCCTTTGTGGAAAGGTTTCACTCCCGGCAATGATGCACGTGAAGTATATTATCTGAAGAAGGAAGGAGCATTGATTCCCGGCAAGACAGACACGGCGGAGTTTGCAGTTCATAAGATAGGAAACTGTGTTAACCCTCATGACGTGAAGAGAACGCCCGGTACTTCATCAAGCGGTTCAGCAGTTGCAGTTTCCCTTGGGATGGTTCCCGCTGCTATCGGCACACAAACTGCCGGTTCAATCGTACGTCCTGCAAGCTTTTGCGGAGTTTACGGATGCAAGCCTTCATTCGGACTCTTGCCGAGAACCGGTATGCTGAAGACCACAGACTCTCTTGACACTATTGGCTTCTTTACTGCAATGTATGATGATCTCAGATTGATGTTTGATGTGCTCAGGGTTCACGGATCAAATTATCCGCTCAGCAACAATGCTCTCTCGGATGAAATCAGACAGAGCAGAAAAAAGGGGCAACCGTGGAAAGTTGCATTTGTAAAGACACACACATGGAATGATGCATATGAACATTCGAAGAGTGCAATAGAAAATTTTGCTGCCGGAATTTCGGCAGATAAAGATATAGATGTGAACGAAGTGAAATTGCCACCAATTCTTGAGTCATCACATACTATACATCAGACAATATATGATAAGACACTTTCATATTACTTTCAGGAAGAGTCACTTAAGGCAGATCAGGTTTCGGATATCATGAACGAGATAGTTGCAAGAGGAAATGATATCTCTGCCAATGAATATTATGAAGCTCTTGAAAGACAGAATTTTATTATTCATGCAATGGATGAATTTTTCGATGACTATGACATAATCATTTCATTAAGCACAGCAGGTGAAGCACCGTTAAGGGAAGAGACAGAGAAGCCTGATCCGGCGTTGATATGGACGTTATCACATTTGCCGGTAATAAGCTGTCCCTTGTTTACGTCACCGGAAGGAATGCCATTCGGATTACAGATTGCGTCAAGGAAATACAACGACATAAAATTATTCAGATTTGCTGATCATCTCCTTAAAATGAATTTCATACCCGAAGGCGCAAATCCATTGCCGCCCATCCCGGAAGAATTATAAGTACAGTGAAATAATTGAGTATAGCTGACAGAGTCAAAAGCAGACTACTGAGAAACAGGCACATCAAGAAACTTAACCATAGGGTTAAGGCAAGAAAATTTTACAAAGACGGAAGAAGCCGGAACAAACATTCGAAGAGAATTTTGTTCTGGACAACCGGAGGTATGATAATCCAAAGTCATCTTGAAGGTGTGATGGCAGTTGCTTTGAAGATGAGAGGTCATGATGTAAGAATGGTTCTTTGCGATGGTGTTTATAAAGCATGTGCAAAAAGAGTCGATTTCCCTGATGTTGAGATGAAAGACTGGGGAAAGTATTGTCCTTCATGCATAAGGCAGAACTCGCAATTGTTTGACAGACTCGGGCTTGATTATTCATACATCAGCCAACTTGTGCCTCAGCAAAAAGTTAATGAATTAAGAGGGATAGCAGATTCGGTTACTCTTCAGAACTTTAAAACTCTTGCTTACAATGGACTCCAGGTCGGGAGTCATCTTGAATCCGCAATGATGCGACATACGAGGGGAGGAACTTATGAAGGACATGAAGATCTGCTCAGAGAATACGCATTTGCTGTGCTTATAAATTCCGCAGCATCTTCAAATGCAATCAAGGCATTTAAACCTGAGAGAGTGTGTATGTCGCACGGAATATATGCAGACTGGGGACCTGCCTTAAGCGAAGCATTGAATGCCGGAATTCCGGTAACGTCTTATATTTGCTGTTACCTGTCAGGACATTTTTATTTCGGCACAATATCAAAGTTCAAAGAGACATTTCTCAACGTTACTAGTGAGTCATGGGACATGATAAAGAATCAGACTTTGACCGAAAGTCAGTCCGAACGCGTCGAAGACTTCCTCGATCAACGTTACAAACATAATGTAACGAGAGATATGCACGGTCTGTTGAGGAATTACAGAGGGGACCGCGATCATTTCCTAAATCATTATGGTCTTAGTGAAGACAAGCCGGTCTGGGGAATTATGACACATATCAACTGGGATGCAGTATCAGATTATTTCCCGATGCTGCACAAGAGTTTTGATGACTGGCTTGATGAGACTATTAAAACTATATGGAGCATTACTGATGTACAGTGGCTCATTAAAATCCATCCGTCTGAAATTAATGACAATCCTTTGACCGGATGTCAGAAATTCATCGAGAATAATTTCCCAAACTTGCCGGAACATATCAAAGTACTTAAGATGGATGATGATATTAGTCCGCTTGATTTTTACAGCCTGCTGGATGGCGGGGTTACGGTGATGGGTACCGGCGGTCTTGAACTTGCACTTCAGGGTAAGCCTGTAATATTGGCAGGAGAGGCGCACTACTCAAACAAGGGATTCACACTTGATCCCAAATCCGATGCAGAGTACAAAGACCTTCTTGCACGTGTTTCGGATATTGGTAAACTTGATAAACAACAATCCGATCTTGCATGGAAATACGGTTACACTTATTTCATAAGCAAACAAATTCCTTTGTTGCCAAATGTTGGAGAAGACCTTCACATAAACTTCAACATGATAGACCGGCTTCTACCGGGGAGAAATAAATATATGGATTTCATTTGTGACAGAATCATAGACAGCAGAGATTTCATAATGCCGGATGAGCTTGTAGAGATGAATCACCCCGAAGATAAGGAACAAATCAGGAAAGCGATGTGAGAAATTCAAATGATGAAAATAAGGATATCAGAACAATTGCTATGAACTCTGCTTCTCTTGGAATGTATCGGGCAATTTATTGGCAATCAGAGTGAGAAGGATAAAATTCTCTGTCATCATCACAACATTAAACAGGGCTCAAACCCTTGTCAAATGTCTGGAGACTTTGTGCAGTCAGAACTACCCAAAGGAAGATTACGAAGTACTTGTTGTAAACAACAATTCTGTTGACAACACTGAAGATGTTGTGTTTGATTTCATAGAGCAACATCCGGAGACAGATATAAAATATTATTTTGTTCCGAGATCCGGGCAGGTTTATGCAAGACAGATAGGCATACTTGCGGCGAAGAATGAAGTTCTTTCATTTACTGATGATGACGGTCTTCTTGTGCCCGATTGGTTGGCCGAGGTTGCAAAAGTTTACAACATGTCAGATGAAATTGTAGGTGTAGCAGGAAAGATTGAAATCCAATGGGATAAGACTCCTCCGGAGTGGGTTCGAAATTACGAAGAACAGCTTGGAAAGCTTGACTACGGTGACAATGAAAAATACGAAGTGGGGCTTTACATGAACGCAGGAAATCTTCATGTGAAGAAAGATGTGCTAATTAAAGTAGGCGGGTTCAATCCGGAGATGGTGGGCCAATGGCTCATGGGCGATGGTGAAACCGGTTTATGGCTGAGACTGAAGAAAGGAAACATGAAGATCGGATGGGCACCAAAGGCGCTGATGTATCATTGCCAGGTTGTTGAAAGAAATGCAACTCTCGATGATATCAAAAGAAGATTCATAAACAACGGTATCTGCATTCCTTATAACATCTACGCTATCGACAAGCAAGGTAAGCTCAAGCTAATCATGAACATGTTTTATGCCGGTAAGCAATCCATGAGATGGAGAATGAAGAAACTCAGATTTATGATTGCATCTAACAGGAAAGATACAATCTATGCAACATTCAGAACGGCATTCTATTCGGCACAGATATTCTATACCCTAAAAATCTTGCTCAGCAAAGAATTCAGACACGCATTAATTAAGAATGATTGGCAAATAATTCCAAAGAAAAACCACTTAAAGGCATTATGAAAAAAGTATATGTGGGAATGAGCGCAGACCTAATTCACCCGGGTCATCTTAACATAATAAGCGAAGCAAGAAAGTTAGGCGATGTGACCATTGGCCTGCTAACCGACAAAGCCATTGCAAGTTACAAACGGCTCCCGTTTCTGAATTATGAGCAAAGGAAAATTATAGTCGAAAACATAAAGGGCGTTGAAGAAGTGGTTCCGCAGGAAACTTTGGACTATGTTCCAAATCTGAAATTGCTGAAACCTGATTACGTTGTTCATGGAGATGATTGGAAGACCGGTGTACAGAAATCAACAAGAGACAGAGTAGTTGATGCATTGAAAGAATGGGGAGGGGAGCTGATTGAGATTGAATATACGAAAGGCATCTCTTCGTCACTGCTCAACAAGGGGATGAAAGAAATAGGTACAACTCCTGAGATCAGATTGAAAACATTGAGGAGATTGATAGAGTCAAAACCGATAGTCCGAATGATGGAAGCACATAACGGGCTTACAGGTTTGATAGTAGAAAACATCAAGGTCAGCTCAGGAAATGAGTCCAGGGAATTCGACGGCATGTGGCTGAGCAGTCTTACAGATTCTACCGCAAAGGGGAAACCGGATATTGAAGCAGTAGATGTAACTGCGCGGCTTCAGACTTTGAATGATATAGTAGAAGTCACAACGAAGCCGATCATTTACGATGGAGATACAGGAGGAAGAGCCGAACACTTTTCATTTACGGTTAAGTCATTGGAACGGCTCGGAGTTTCGGCTGTGATTATTGAAGACAAAGTAGGGCTGAAGATGAATTCACTTTTCGGAACCGATGTTGAACAGCAGCAAGACCTTCCGGAAAATTTTGCAATGAAAATTTCACTTGGAAAGAAATCTCAGATCACTAATGATTTTATGATTATAGCAAGAGTTGAGAGTCTGATACTAAAGAAGGGAGTTGATGATGCACTTGAGAGGGCAAAAATCTACGCTGCAGCCGGAGCCGATGGAATCATGATCCACAGTAAGGAAAAAGATCCGGCGGAAGTTTTTGAATTCTGCAACAGGTTCAGAAAGGATGAGCCGAATCTTCCGATTGTAGTTGTTCCTTCAACATACAATTCGGTATATGAAAAAGAGTTTGCTGACCTTGGGGTTAATATTGTTATCTATGCCAATCAACTCTTGCGGAGCGCCTATCCTGCAATGATAAAGACGGCAACGGCAATTCTTGAGAATGGAAGATCTTACGAATCAGATTCTTCGATGATGCCGATAAGCGAAATACTTACTCTGATCCCCGGAGGAAAGCAGTGATCAAGCCACAGGACTTTTTTGAGTTACTAGCAAAAAAAGGGATTTGTTTTTATACAGGTGTGCCTGACTCATTGCTTAAAGAGTTCTGTTCATTTGTGAATGATAATGTGAAGGCAAGAGATCACATAATTACAGCAAATGAAGGAGGAGCTGTTGCGCTTGCATCCGGCTATTATCTTGCAACCGGAAGTCCTGCGTTGGTATATATGCAAAATTCAGGCATTGGAAATTCCATAAATCCCTTGCTTTCGCTTGCAGATCCTGAAGTCTATTCGATTCCGATGTTGTTGCTCGTAGGCTGGAGAGGTGAGCCGGGTAAGAAGGACGAGCCGCAGCACATCAAGCAAGGAAAGGTGATGCTGAAGTTGTTTGACTCAATTGAAATTGATTATGCAGTACTTGGAGAAACAATTCAAGAAGCGGTTGAAGTTGTAGATGAAGCTGTTAGAGTGATTAAAGAAAAAAATTGTCCTTATGTGATTGCCGTAAGAGAAGGAACATTTGAGAAATATCCTTTGGCAGAAACAGGCGAGAGTGAATTTGAACTTAGCCGCGAAGAAGCAATAGAGTTAGTATTGCAGTCACTCGAAGAGAATGACATTGTAGTATCTACAACAGGCAAAGCTTCCCGCGAAGTATTTGAATACAGAAAGACAAATTCGCAAGGACATGAGAAGGACTTTCTCACAGTCGGATCAATGGGACACAGTTCACAGATCGCATTGGGCATTGCACTCTCTAAGCCCGATTCACGAGTGATCAATCTTGACGGTGACGGTTCTGTGATAATGCACATGGGATCGATGGCAGTGATTGGTACAACTGCTCCGCAGAATCTTGTTCATATTGTTCTTAATAATGGTGCGCATGAATCAGTTGGAGGACAACCGACAGCAGGCTTCTTGATTGATCTTCCTAAAATAGCTACTGCCTGCGGCTATAAAATTAGCATGAGTGCAGTGAATGCGCAGGAATTATTCAGTGCAATTGATATTCTTTCGAAAACGCAAGGTCCGGTATTTCTGGAGATTCGGGTCAACAAGCAATCAAGAAAAGATTTAGGAAGGCCTGATTCTTCACCGAAGGAAAATAAGAAGAGCTTCATGAAATTTTTGGGTAATGAAACAGACTGAGATATTTGGAGAGAGGAGTATAAGTGAGCTTCGTAAGCTCTTGTTGGAAATGGGAGCAAGAAAAATATTTCTTGTAACCGGAACAGGTTCATATTCGAAAAGCGGAGCTGAGGCTGCGCTGAATGATATTGTAAACGAATTTGAAATAACCAGATTTAAGGTTACTACTGAATGTCCTGATCTTGAATTTGTTAAAGGCGGAATAGAAAATCTGAATCAGTCGGATTGTGATTCGATAGTTGCAATTGGAGGCGGCAATGTAATTGACACTGCCAAGGCAATCAATATTCTTTCGGCTCAAACTGTTTTACCCGAAGATTGTATCCGCTCAATGTCAGCTATCTCTAAGAAGGGCTTGCCGCTGATTGTTATACCTACAACATCCGGATCAGGAAGCGAAGCAACTCAGTTTGCAGTTGTTTATTCCGGGGATGAGAAATTTTCTCTTGCCGGTGAGTATATACTGCCTGATGTATCAATAGTTGATCCGGAGTTGACTTACTCTCTCAGTCCTTATCAGACTGCTGTTTCAGGGATTGATGTTTTTTGTCAGGCAATTGAATCAACTTGGGCATCAGGTTCCACAGCTGAATCAAAACATTTTGCAGAGAAGGCCATAGCACTTGTGTTAAAGAGTTACATCTCTGCAGTAGATTCACCGGGAAAAGAAAACCGCAGAGACATGTCTCATGCTTCAAACCTTTCGGGTAAAGCAATAAACATTTCAAAGACTACAGCACCGCATGCAGTATCATATACATTGACAAGAAAGTTTGGAATTCCGCACGGGCAGGCAGTTTGCATAACGCTCGGTGAATTTCTTAGATACAACTATGAAGTGTCTTCATCAGATTGCAATGATGCGAGAGGTGAAAATTTCGTAAAGAGCTCCATTGATGACATCATCAGGCTTACAGGAGCAGGAGACGTGAATGAAAGCATGAGGGTAATTAAAGAAATCATTTCCGAGTCAGGATTGAAATCAAATCTCAGAGATCTGGGGATCAATTCTTCAGCTCAGCTTGAGTTTATTGCCGATAATTGCAATGCCCAGCGTCTTGCAAATAATCCGAGAAAGTTAAACCGCGAAGCGTTGTTGGAAATTCTGAAAAGCGTCTATTGATTGATATCATCGAAGAAGAAAAAGCTGAAAGAGTTGAACCTGAACCTGAGGATGCTTACGGACAAATTATTGGGGAAAAAAGTAATAATACTTGATATTGAAGAGCTTTCGTTCATCCCTCACTTTCTTCCTCTTTATAAGGCTCTGAAAAAGAAAACTGACAAAATTTCATACTACATTGCAACACACTACATTGGTGATAAATCATTCATTGAATTCGGAATAGAAAAGAGTAAACAATTTCCGGTGACAATGAGCAGGAATCTGAGCAATGCAGATGTTTTTATCTCTGCACATATTTACGGAGTAGGCAACCGTTCAACATACAAGATACACATCAATCATAATCAGCCGGTAAAGTATCAATCATATATGAAGAGGGATTTCGTAAACTTTGATGCTCACTTTCTCACGAGTCCGCTTCACAGGGAGCAAACTGAGAATACTATCAGAAGTTACGGATTGGAGAATATGAAGATCGATCTGTATAATATCGGTTATTCGAAAGCTGACGCACTTCTCAACGGAGAATATTCCAGAGAGAAAGTTTTAAATGATTTTGGATTGTCTCCTGACAACAAGACAGTTCTTTACTCTCCATCGTGGGATGAAGGTCTTTCGCTGAGAACTAATGGTAAGAAGATAGTTGAAAAATTGTTGGAGTTGGAAGGAATAAATGTTATTGTTAAACTTCATCCAATTAGTTATTGCCCTCCCGACGGTCCGAACTATCAATTTTATACTGGTGGTATTGATTGGATAAAAGAGCTCTCTGTGTTTGAGATCAAAAAAACTTTTCGACATGTTCCCGTAAGTAATATTGATCCTATACTTTCGGCGGCTGATCTGATGGTAACTGATGTGAGCAGTGTCGCACTTGAATTCATCATACTTGATAAACCTGTGATTTATATTGATTGTCCGGAATTTTTTGAGAAAACATTGTCAAAAGTATATTCCGGATTTGGAGAAACAACAGCTGAATTTGTAAAAAACGATCCGAAGGCGAATGCGGGAAGGCATACCGGAATTGTTGTAGAAAACATTGACGATCTGCATTTATCTGTAAATAGATGTCTGAATAATCCAGGAGAATTATCAGATAAAAGAAGAGAGTTATCAAAAAATCTTTCGTACAATCCCGGTGTGGCAAGTGAAGCTGCAAGTGATACAATCATTAACATTCTTAAAATCTGAATTATGATTACTTTAATCTTGAGCAAGAAAGAGACTATAGAAGAGCTTGCTCGGTCATGGAATCAAAGCGGACTCGAGAAAGGAGATACTGTTCTGATTCACAGTGCAATGTCAGGACTCTTGAAAAGTTACAGAGAGAAGGGAGTAGAACTGACACCGAAAGATGTATTAGACTCACTCATAATGGCGACAGGAGAAAAAGGTACTCTTGTTTTTCCAACTTTCAACTTCGAATTCACAAAAGGAGTTACCTTTGATATCAGAAACACCAAATCTGAAACGGGGGCACTTACTGAATGTGTAAGACTTCACCGTGATTCAGTAAGAACGGGGCATCCTCTTTTTTCATTTGCTGTGATGGGATATCACATTGACAAATTCAGGGGGCTTTATAATTACAGTGCTTTTGGAATTGATTCTCCTTTTGCAAAAGTCATACAGCTAGGCGGAAAGATTGCGGTAATTGATGTACCCGGTGAAATTTGCATGACATTTTTTCACTACGTTGAGGAAATGGAAAATGCTCCCAACAGATATCATAAAATATTCAAAGGCAAGTACATAGACTATGACGGAAGTGAAACGGAACGTGAGTATAATCTCTATGCCCGGAATCTTGAGATGAAAGTAAAGACAGACGTGAAACTAATGGAAGAAATTCTTTGGGAAAAAAGATTATATAAGGGATTTCGTCATGGAACAGGTACAAGAATGCAAGTAATAGATGCAATGAATGTTTACAGGGAAGTGGCAGAAGTGATCCGTGACGGAAGAGCAGAAGGAATTCTCTACAGGAGAGGGGAATAAGATTGAAACACGAAATGGAAATGTATTTTGACCGACTCTGGCCAATCAACAGGAGTCTTACAGGGAGCGGAAACAGAGAGACTCTAAAGATCTTATCTGAATTGGTTGACATTAATATAAGAGAGATTCCTTCAGGTACTAAATGCTTTGACTGGCAAGTTCCTGATGAATGGAATGTTAGAGAAGCATGGGTGAAAGACAGTACAGGAAAAAAGATAATAGATTTCAGCGAGAACAATCTGCATCTCATTGGATATTCACAAAGCTTTGAAGGCAGGTTGACGCTTGATGAGCTGAGGGATCATCTATATTCTTCTCCGGAGCAAGCTGATGTGATTCCGTACAGAACTTCATATTATTCGCCAAGGTGGGGATTCTGTTTGAGTCACAATCAACTAAAAGATCTAAAGGAAGAATTTTATGATGTAAGGATTGATGCTTCGTTTGACCCCGAGGGCTTCATGACAATTGGTGAAGCAACTATTCCCGGAGAAACGGAAGAAGAAATTCTTATATCCACTTACATTTGCCATCCTTCGATGGCGAATAATGAATTATCCGGTCCGCTTGTGTCATCATTTCTTTACAAAAAAATTAAATCTGAGAGAAGAAAAAATCATACATTGAGATTTCTATTTATTCCGGAAACAATTGGAGCAATTTGGTATTTATCGGAAAACGGAATGCGACTGAAAGAGAAGCTCAAAGCGGGATATGTTTTAACATGTATCGGTGACAATGGTTCCTTTTCCTATAAAAGAAGCAGAAGCGGAAAAACAGTGGCAGACAGATGTGCAGAATATGTTCTCAATAATTCCAACAAGAAATTCAACGTAGAAGATTTCTTCCCGACCGGAAGTGATGAAAGACAATATTGTTCTCCCGGCTTCAACCTTCCTGTCGGATCACTAATGCGAACACGTTACGGAAAATATGAAGAGTATCATACTTCTGCAGACAATAAATCTTTCATTTCATTTGAAGCAATGGAGGAGTCCGTAAACACTTGTGCAGAAATAATCAATGTTATAGACAAGAATGCACATTACAAAAATCTGATGCCATACTGTGAACCACAATTAGGAAAAAGGGGATTGTATCCGACTATGGGTTCAATGAAAGATACATCTCAATATGTAAATGCAATGATGTGGGTTTTAAATCAGTCTGACGGTTCAAAGGATCTTGTTGAGATCAGCAATCTGAGCGGGCTCAAGTTTTCTGATATTGTAAATGCTAGTGAATCATTGACTGAAGCCGGATTGATCGAAAGAACCAATTGATGAGAGTGCATTGAAAAAGTATCTTATAACCGGCAGTTCGGGATTCGTTGGAAAGAAGTTTATAGAATATCTCAACAATGTTCCGGGAAGAGCTTTTGCAGTAGGGGTTGATTTGGTAGATTCTGCGATTGACTCAAAGAGTTTTCCCAATATTGATTTTGTATTCAAGCAGATTGATCTCAAAGACAAGGAACGTTTACGAAAGGTAGTTTATGACTTTGCACCGGACTATGTGCTTCATCTTGCATCTTATAGCAGTGTAACAGGAAGTTGGAAAAGTCCCGGCGCAAGTTTTCAAAACAATGTTAATACGTTTCTGAATCTTGTTGAGGCAATAAGATCAGTCGGACTGAAGTGCAGGCTTATATCGGTTGGTTCTTCTGAAGAATACGGGACTGTCGGGATTAAAGATTTGCCGTTAAGTGAGAGTCATATTTTAAATCCTTCAAGCCCTTTCGGCATAGCAAGATTTTCCCAGGAGCTGGTTGCTAAGCTTTATGCTGAAGTATATGGACTTGATATAATTATGACCAGATCATTCAATCACATTGGTGCAGGCATGAGTAATGATAATGCCATATCATCATTTGCCAGGCAATTGGTTGATATCACAAAGTCCAGACTTAATGAACTCCTGGTAACAGGTGATATAGGCATTGTAAGAGACTTTATAGATGTGCGTGATGTAGTAAGGGCATACGATATGTTGTTTGCGAACGGACGTAAAGGACATGTTTACAATGTATGTTCCGGATGCGGAATATCTCTGCATAACATTATTCAGATGATGTGTGAAATACTTGATCTTGAAATTGTAATAAAGGAAAGCAAGAAACTCATAAGACCAAAAGACAATCCGGTAATTATCGGCAGTAACCAGAAAATTAAGTCAGAGATAAATTGGACAAATGAAATCCCGATTGAGTCAAGCATTAAAGTCCTTATTGAGCATTATCAGAAGTCGAATGGAATTTCAACGAAAAAATCAACCGGAATAGTAAAGTGATTATGAAAGTAGTTAGCAAATAATATGGGAAAAGTAATACATGTAGAAGATGTGTCCAAGCTCTACAGACTCGGTGTAGTCTCATCGCGAACTATTGCAAATGATATTAACCGGTTTATTTTGAGACTGGCCGGAAAAGAGAATCCCGATCTCAAAATTGGCGCAGTAAATGACAGGGCACTGAAGAATGGAAGTCAGTTGGTTTGGGCATTGAGGAATGTAAATTTTGACGTGAACAATGGAGATGTACTGGCAGTTATTGGAAAGAACGGTGCGGGAAAATCAACTCTGCTAAAAATTCTTTCTCGTGTAACATCTCCCACTAGTGGCAGCATCAAAATCAAGGGAAGAGTCGCGAGCCTTCTTGAAGTGGGTACCGGATTTCATCAGGAACTTACGGGAAAGGAAAATATCTACCTAAACGGTTCAATCCTTGGTATGACAAGAAATGAGATAAGAAGCAAGTTTGATGAGATTGTTGATTTCTCAGGTATAGGCAACTACATTGATACGCCTGTAAAAAGATATTCATCAGGAATGCATGTAAGGCTGGCGTTTGCAGTGGCAGCTCATCTTGAGCCGGAAATTCTGATAGTTGATGAAGTGCTTGCTGTTGGTGATGCAGATTTTCAGAGGAAATGTATTGGGAAAATGCAGGATGTTTCCAAGAGAGAAGGAAGAACTGTTTTGTTTGTCAGCCATAACATGGCAGCAGTTAAGAATCTGTGTTCGAGAGGTTTGATACTTGAGCATGGTACTGTTACATATGACGGCGATATTCAGAACTGTGTGTCAAGATATCTTTCTTCAGGATTTGGAGGTGAAGAATTTGCTTTGAAAAGTCGGACTGACCGGGTTGGCGGTGACAAGTTCCGGTTTGTTGATCTTTCATTGAAAGGTGCAAATGAAGAAAACCTGTCGCAGGTGATTTCCGGAGAGAAACTCGCAATAGATATTGAGTATGAGACTTTTGAACATCTTTCGGGCAACATAATTGTATCAGTCCATTTTGTTGACGGATTTGGCAATACAAAAGCTTCGTTTGTTACCGATGAAATGGGAGTAAAGTTTGATGTGATCGAAAAAAAGGGCAACTTCACGCTTGAGATTCCAAGACTCTTGCTGAGAGCGGACACCTATGCAATTCGATTGTTTGCAAGTCTGAATGGAACAAGAACGGAGAATGTTCTTGACACAGTTGAGAATGCGGCAAAGCTCACGGTAATTCAGGGTGATTTCTGGAAGACAGGTAAACTAAACAGAGGCGGAAATTACGGACTTATGGATGCAAAATTCTTAATCAATCAAAGCAACTGATAATTGAAAGTACTTGTAACGGGTTCTGAAGGATTCATCGGAAGTCATCTCACTGAACGCCTTCATTCAGCAGGGCATGAAGTTCGCTGTCTTGTTCAGTACAATTCATTCGGTCACAATGGCTGGCTGGATTCCATGCCCTTAGAGACTTCGAAGAATCTTGATATAATTCGGGGTGATATCAGGGATGGTTTTATGGTTGAGTCCATCTCAAAAGACATTGACATTGTGTTTCACCTTGCTGCACTCATTGCAATTCCTTACAGCTACTCTGCTCCTGAAAGTTATATAGACACAAATGTCAAAGGCACGTTGAATGTATTGAATGCATGCAGAAAGCATGAAACCGGACGAGTCATTGTCACATCTACATCAGAAGTTTATGGAACAGCTCTTTATATTCCGATAGATGAAAAGCATCCGCGTCAGGGCCAGTCACCTTATTCCGCTTCAAAGATCGGGGCAGATGCACTTGCTGAATCATTCTACCGAAGTTTCGATATGCCTGTAACCATTGTAAGGCCATTCAATACCTACGGACCGAGGCAATCGGCCCGGGCAGTTATCCCAACAATTATTACACAGTTACTATCGGGTACTGATAAACTGAAACTCGGGTCATTACATCCAACGCGTGATCTGGTGTTTATTAAGGACACTGCAGAAGGGTTCATCAGAATTGCCGAATGCAATGATCTGATAGGTGAAGAAATTAATATTGCAACTGAGTCAGAAATAAGCATCGGCGATCTTGTAACGAAAATTATTGAACTGTCCGGAGAAAGATGTGAAGTCGAAACTGATCAGTTCAGACTCAGGCCTGACAACAGTGAAGTTGAAAGACTTCTTGGATCTGCACAGAAGCTCTTGAAATATACAGGCTGGAAGCCGGCAACTTCACTGGAGTCTGGATTGAAAGAAACGATTGCCTGGTTTCGCAATCCGGATAATCTGAGACTCTACCGTCCGGATATTTATAATGTATAACACTGACGTGGAATATTTCTTAAGAGCACGGCAAAATACAAATTCACTTGTAGTGCTAATTAGTAAGTCTATTGAATTATGAAGAAGAAAGAAAAGACTGTACACAAGATTCCGTTATTTGATCTTAACTTCGGAAAGGAAGAAGAGAGAGCGGTTATAGAAACCTTGAGGAGCAAATGGGTGTCACTTGGTCCAAAGACGATTGAGTTTGAGAATCGTTTTGCAGAAGCATTGAATGCACCCTATGCAGTTGCTGTAACTAACTGCACTACAGCACTTCATTTATCCATGATACTTATAGGAATCAAAAAGGGTGATGAAGTAATTGTTCCGTCACTTACTTTTTCCGCTACAGTGAATTGTATAAGATATGCAGATGCTACACCTGTGTTCTGCGATATAAAGAGTGAAGAAGATCTGAACATGGATTTTCAGAAACTTAGGAAGCTGATTACACCAAAGACCAAAGCAATAATTGTTATGCATTACGGAGGATTTGCAAATGATATGGACGAGATCATTTCACTTGCAGAGAAAGGCGGGATTGAAGTGATAGAAGATGCATGCCATGCCCCCATGTCAGAATATAACGGCAGAAAGCTTGGCACAATTGGTGAGATTGGCTGCTTCAGTTTTTTTTCAAACAAGAATATTAGTACAGGCGAAGGCGGAATGCTAATTACAAGTAACAGTGATTTGTATGAAAAGGCAAAACTATTGCGCTCACATGGGATGACGTCACTTTCTTATGAAAGATCCAAGGGACATAATGCAGGATATGAAGTTCATGGTATCGGTTATAATTACCGGCTTGATGATATCCGGGCATCTATCGGAATTGTGCAATTATCAAAGCTGAAAAAGGATCTGAACAAGAGAAGGACTATAAGAGAAAGATATCTTAGAAAGCTTTCACGCTTCAAAAAAATCTCAATTCCTTTCAGGGACAGAAAAGAGTTTGTTTCAAACTACATCTTCCCGGTTGTACTAAGAAATTCAGACAAGGAGAAAAGAGATTACGTAAGAAGCCGACTATATGAAAAAGGAATTCAAACGAGCATCCATTACCCTGCAGTTCACAGACTTGCTTATTATGTGAAATACAAAACCTCATTGCCGATTACCGAGTATGTTTCTGACAATGAGATCACGCTGCCGATGTACTCCGGACTAAAGAATGATGAGATCGATTATGTCGCTGATTCGTTAATGAATATTCTTTGATTTGAAATCTTCCGGAAATTTGAATTGTATAAAACCGGCACCTATATCAGTGCAGCGAGAGAAAATTGTTGCGATCAAAAATTTAAACAAGGGAAATAGATGAGGGCTCAGGAACCTCTTGACAGATTATTATTGAAACTGTCTGTAGATAAGGCAGACAACATTCTGAAAGCTTTAAAGAGGATGGATGAAATAGGCGTGAAGCTTCTGATAGTAACTGACAAAGGTTCATTCAGAAGTCTTCTAAGCATTGGAGATATTCAGAGGGCAATAGTCAGGGGGGTAAAACTTCAGGAGAAGATAAGTGGAATTCTAAGGGAAAAAATAACTGTATGCTATGAGTATCAGAGCGATGAGAACATCAGAGATTCAATGATACATCACAGAGCAGAGTTTATGCCGGTGCTAAACGAAGAGAATGCAATAAGCAGAATAATCTTTTGGAATGATGTTATACAAGACAGGAGCATACATGAATTTTCAAGCCTCAGTTTGCCAGTAGTGATTATGGCGGGCGGCAGAGGCACCAGGCTGAAACCGCTTACAAACATAATTCCAAAGCCTCTGATACCGGTAGGAGATAAGTCAATAATTGAAATGATTTTTGATTCATACGGGAAATTCGGAATGAAAGAATTTTATCTGATAGTGAATTACAAAGCAGCGATGATAGAAAGTTTCTTGTCAGAGATACCGGACAAAGATTATAGAGTGAATATTGTGAAGGAGGAGACTGAATATGGAACAGGCGGAAGTCTCTCAATGCTCAAGGGTGTTATCAATTCAACATTCTTCATGACAAACTGCGACACTTTGCTCGATCAAGACTTCTCAGAAGTTTACGGATTTCACAAAGAGAACAACAACGAGCTTACAATTGTCGGAGCCCTGAAACATTATTCAATACCTTACGGGAAGCTTGAATTTCAAAACGGCGGAAAGCTTCTTGAACTTACGGAGAAACCGGAACTTACACTCACCGTTAATTCGGGTACATATATTCTTGAGCCTCACCTTCTTAATGAAATCCCTGAGAAAGAATTCTTTCATATTACTGAACTCATATCAAAGATCACAAATAGAAATGGAAATGTTGGAGTATTTCCTGTCAGTGAAATGTCATGGCTAGACATTGGCGAATGGAAAGAATTTACAAAGACACAGGATTTTCTGGCTAAAAGAAGAGCAACCTAAAAAGATAAACTGCTTGAATACAGCCGATAAACTTAAAGTGTTATTCCTTGGGCACGGCAGCTATTTTCATGTTCAAAACTTAGCTGCGCTTCTTAAAGAAAATATAAGTTCACTTCACATAGCGGGTGCAAATATTATAAGACCTGATGGAAAGCAGGTAACCGATGCAGATCTTGGATCTTTTGATGAGTTTATTTCACTTCCCAGGAAGAGGGAAGTCAGTCTTAGTACTGCCGATCTGGCAAGAGAATTAGTGAGATCTTTTTCCGGCTCAGGATTGAAGAAAGAATTGCTGAGAAACGCTGTCCTGCTGAGATTCGGGAAAGCATCAAGACTTCTGAGCGGAGCAGCGGAGGAAAGGAAGCATTCGGCCAAAGTGGAAGAGATTTTTTCAAACTACAATGTCTTCCATTTTCATTTCATTGGAAAGGAATTGCTGACTCCGCTGAAATATGTAGGTAATGACAAAGTCGTGGTACTTCATGTGTGGGGATCTGATCTGCTCAATACAGGAGGGATACAAGCATACACTGCACAATATGAAGCCATTAAGAGAGCTGATTTCATTATCATCAATACTATTGAAATGACTCAATACTTTCTCGCTAAGTTCGGAAGGGAATTTGCTCCTAAGATCAGAAATGCGTTTTTCGTAATTGACAATGAAATGATGAAGAGAATATCTGAATCTGATGCTTCAGCATTGCGTAAAAAATTTACCGGCCGATACGGAATAGATGAAAGAAAAATCATTATAGAGGCAGGTTATAATGCATCTGTATTTCAGAAGCATTTAGAAATAATCGAACAATTGAATTTGCTGGCAAAAGAGTTGAAAGAAAAGATACATGTAGTAATTCCAATGACATATGGCTTAGGCACGAATTCAGGAGACTATCTCAATGCAGTAAGAAAAGCTGCTGCCCGGTCTTTGTTTTCAACTACTGTGATCGACAGTTACATTACTCCTGAGGAAGTGCTTGAATTAATTGCATCAACCGAAATAAAACTCAATTTGCGTGAGACAGATAATCTTAATACTGCAATGATTGAATCTTTCTGCTCCGACACTATTGCAGTAAACGGATCTTGGATGCCTTACGGTACACTGCGACGAATCGGCGTTTACTACAGGGAGATTGATTCCATTGGACATCTTAAGAATGAACTGGAAGTTATAATAAACAATTTGGAGTGTGAGAGAAAAAAAACAATTAACAACAGCAAAAAGGTGAGAGAATTTTTCGATAATTCAAGAGTAGCAGTTGACTGGATTAGAGCTTATGAAGAAATAAATTTATTATCAAAGCTGAAGAGGACTTAGTATGAAACTGCTAAAGTTTGATACGATTAATCCGGAAAAGTATATCTTTTCGAAAGTCAGAGAGAACTTTTCTGAAGTAAGCCGAATGAACAGAAATGAAATGCTTGATTGGATAATCGGACTCCGGGGAAACTTCTCGGATTTTTACACATTTCATCTGCGAAATTTGGGCTGGGAAGCGGAGGAGTTCATAGTTTCGCCTCATTATCTGGAAAAAGTCATCGATGAACTATATGGAAACACCAGAAGCATCAGGAGGTTTAAGGATGCTGTAATGAATAAGCTCAGACCCTTTAAAGACAGATGGAAACTCAATGTAATAATGGACTACATAAATAAATACGAGCCGGATGTGATTCTCATCAGAGAGCAGATTGGGATACCAAGTGATTACTGGCATGGGTTCAGAAGCAATGCTCTTATTGTTTCAAGGATTGCAACACCTGTTCCCAGACATTGGTCACACACTGACTTTGATGTTATTCTTACTTCAACTGATGTGTTCAAAGCATTCTTTGAGTTGAACGGGGTGCCATCTTACATTAATCCAAATGGCTTTGATGACAGAGTTTTAAAAGAACTGAAGCAAGGCGAGAAAAAATTCAACACAACATTTGTTGGCGGACTCGGAGATAAATTCTGGCTCAGCAGGACTAAATGTTTCAGATATCTGGCAAAAAATACCGACATAGTTTGGTGGGGATACAACGAAGAAATATTTCCTAAGTCAGATGAAATAAGGCAAAGACACAAAGGACTTGCTTCAGGGCTGGAGATGCTGCAGATATACAAGGATTCACGAATCGTGTTTAATGACTATGGTGAAATTGCAGATGGAATGGGAGTCAACCAAAGAATATTTGAAGTGCTGGGAGCAGGCACACTTCTTCTGACAAGGAAAGCAAACAATCTCGATAAAACATTTCCAAAAGATATTTTCGCCACATTCTCTGATGAAAGAGACTGTCTTGATAAAATAAATTACTTCCTTAAGAACGAGAAGGAACGGGAAGAGATAGCAAAGGCCGGGCAAGAGTTCATTCTTAATAATTACAATTACAAAGATCTTATGAAACAACTTGATCAGATACTTAAGCAAAACTATAAATTAAAATTTAAGAAAAACATTACATGACTGTAGAACACATTAAGAACGGAGAACAACTTCTTGCAATAATTCTTCCCAGGGAATTTGAAGAACCGGGAATACACTTCTTTACTTCTAACGAGCTTTCACAGCAGCTCGGATATATGAATCATCCTGCAGGAAAAGTGATTGAACCGCACGTACATAATCCGGTTACACGGGAAGTTCTTTATACTCAGGAAGTACTGTTTATAAAAAGGGGAAAACTCAGAGTGGACTTTTACGACGACAATCAGAATTATCTTGAAAGCAGAATATTAAATGCAGGTGATATTATTTTGCTTGCTACCGGTGGACATGGATTTGAAATTATTGAAGATATCGAAATGGTGGAAGTCAAGCAGGGACCTTATCATGGTGACAGTGATAAGACCAGATTCACAACTCCAAAGTTAGAAAATATTAAAATCACTAAAGAGTGAAGTTCATTCCTGTAAATGAACCATTGCTTCAAGGTAATGAGAAGAAATATCTTAATGAGTGTATAGATACAGGGTGGATCTCATCTGAGGGCCCTTTCATTAAAATGCTTGAAGAAAGTTTCGCTGAGGTGTGCGGCCGAAAATATGGAGTTGCGGTTTGCAACGGCACGGCTGCGCTTGAGGTGGCAGTAACTGCACTTGAAATCAAACATGGCGATGAAGTGATAATGCCATCCTTCACGATTATCTCATGCGCCACTGCTGTTATCAGAGCAGGAGGTACTCCGGTCTTTGCTGATTGTGATCCGGTAACTTGGAACATAGATCCTGTATCTGTTGCCGAAAAAATTACACCTCGTACAAAGGCTATCATGCCGGTACACATTTATGGAATACCTGCTGATATGAATGCGATTATGGAAATTGCGAATCATCATGGATTGAATATAATTGAAGACGCAGCAGAACAGATCGGACAGACTTATTATGGAAAGCCCTGCGGCAGTTTTGGAGAGATCAGCACATTCAGTTTCTATCCCAACAAGCATATCACTACCGGTGAAGGCGGAATGGTAGTTACAGACAGTGATGAGTTGGCAAATAGATGCAGATCTATAAGAAACCTATGCTTCAAACCGGAAAGAAGATTTGTTCATGATGAACTTGGTTATAATTTCAGAATGACAAATCTGCAGGCAGCAGTTGGAGTTGCTCAGATTGAAAAGCTTCATGAGTTCATTGTGAAGAAGCGGCACATAGGTCATCTGTACAACAAACTTCTCAGAGGAGTTGAAGGGTTAGTTCTCCCACTTCCTTCATGCAATTTTGCAGAAAACATTTATTGGGTTTACGGAGTAGTTCTGAAAAAGGAAACCGGGATTAGTGCTGTCGAAGCAATGATGAATCTTGGGAAACTGGGAATTGGAACGAGACCATTCTTTTTTCCGCTTCATAAACAACCTGTGTTTCTTAAATCAGGCATTGCCAAGGATGAAACTTTACCGGTTTCTGAAATGCTGTCTGAGATGGGCTTCTATCTTCCAAGCGGACTCGCGCTAAGCGATGACGACATAACGCGTTCGGCAAATTCGTTGATTGAAATTCTCCGAAAATAATCTGACAACGGAAAATGCAATCATGGGATTAGAGATTACCGTTGCATCAAAAAACCTTCTTAACTCTTAGATAATGAATGTAGGAATTATTGGATTCGGATACTGGGGTACAAACTTAGTAAGGAATTTTGCTAATTTACCCGGTGCGAATCTGAAGACTGTTGTTGACAAGCGGCCTGAAAGGGCGAGGTTTCTAACAACTCTTTGCAGGACTGCCGTATTCTCGACAAATCCGGATGACATAATAAATGATCCTGATATAGATGCTGTTGTCATTGCCACGCCTGTGTTCACACACTTTGATCTAGCCTTCAAATCACTTAATAACGGAAAGCATGTGCTTGTTGAGAAGCCAATGGCTTCAAACATTTCTGAAGCTTTGAGGTTGGTTGAACTGGCAGCAAGAAAGGGAAAAGTGTTAATGATTGATCACACTTATCTTTACACCGGAGCAGTTCAGAAGATGAAGAAGCTTATTGATGAAGGCCACATTGGAAACATAACTTATTTTGATTCAACAAGAATTAACCTGGGATTGTTTCAGCCCGATGTAAATGTATTGTGGGATCTTGCGACGCATGACATTTCCATCCTGAATTTTCTGATCAGAGAAAATCCGGTAAGCGTTCAGGCAACAGGGATTTCTCATACAAATAACGGGATTGAAAATATTGCATATCTAACCATCAATTATGGAACCGGGTTTATGGCTCACTTCAATTGTTCCTGGTCATCGCCGGTAAAGATCAGGATGATGCTGATTGGCGGAGACAAGAAGATGATAGTATTTAATGACCTTGAACCGACAGAAAAGGTGAAGGTTTATGACACAGGATATAATCATAAAACAGATGAAGACAAAAAGAATATTCTTGTAGATTATCGCGCAGGGGATATATACATACCAAAGCTTGATACGCGTGAGGCATTAACAATTATGGCAGTTGATTTCAGAGATGCAATACTGGATGGAACACAACCGGTCTCTAATGATATTTCCGGTCTGAATGTACTGAAAATCCTCGAGGCTTCACAGCAGTCAATCAAGAATAAGGGTGTGGAAGTGGATATAATACATTGAACTCCGATTACCTAAATTGATTCCGATTGCAAAGCCATATTTGACCGAAAGAGAAGCTGCAGAGGCGGCGCAAACGGTAATGACCGGTTGGGTTGCTCAAGGACCGAGGGTGAAAGAGTTTGAGACAAAATTCTCTGAATATACAGGTGCAAACTATGCTGTTGCAATATCCAACTGTACAGCAGCTTTGCATCTGTGCATGATCGCCTCGGGAATTGGTCCGGGTGATGAGGTGATATGCCCTTCAATGAGTTACATAGCTACAGCAAACAGCATCAGATATACCGGTGCCAAAGTTGTATTTGCCGAAGTTGATCCCGTGAATTTTAATCTTGATCCTGCTGATGTGGAAAGAAGAATTACACTCCGCACAAAAGCAATACTTGTTGCACATCAGCTTGGTATGCCTGCCGATATTGATTCGTTCAAGAAAATCTGTGAAAGACATAATATCAAGCTGATTGAAGACGCTGCATGCGCCACAGGGTCATCATACAAAGGAAAGAAAATTGGAAGTCATTCGGAACTTGTGTGCTTTTCATTTCATCCAAGAAAGGTCATCACTACGGGAGAAGGCGGAATGATCACTACATCAAGTGAAACATTGAGAGACAGATTAAGTTTGTTGAGACAACACGCAATGGCTTCAAGCGCCATTGACAGGCATTCATCAACAGATAAACTTTCGGAAGATCATATTGAGCTTGGCTATAATTACAGAATGACTGATATTCAGGCGGCAGTTGGAATTGTACAGCTGGAAAGACTCGATGCCATTATAAAGGAGAGAAGACTCATAGCTCAGGAATATATTCTCGGACTATCTGAAATTGAGTGGATAGGTCTGCCGTTGGAAGAGGACGGATACTACTCTAACTATCAATCATTTGCTTTGAGAATTCAGCCCGGCTCTCCGATATCGCGAAACGAGTTAATGAGTATTCTTGGCGAAAACGGAATCTCAACCAGAAAAGGAGTAATGACTGCTCACAGAGAAACCGCTTACAAAGATAATTGTAATGATGTGAGCTTGCCTGTTTCTGAAGAAGCTTCCGACAACAGTCTGATGATTCCTTTATACGCACCCATGATGAAAGAAGATGTCAACAAAGTAATTAATGAAATCAAGAGAGCATTCAAAGGTTAAAGTGAAATCAGTGTTCAATGAACAAGATTTGTCTCATGTGCAATGAGTGACTCCCGAAAGAATCTTTCTCTGAAGAAACAGATTCGAAATTGGAAATATAAGAATTACTTTGACTTCAGAATCAAGACTCCGGAAAACAGATTCGTAATTTACACGCGTGGAAGAACAGGAAGCACAGTTCTTACTGAATTGTTGAACTGTCATCCAAAGATTTTTTGTGATGTTGAAATATTCAATTACATTTATTGTCATTCAAGGATCAAATATCCTCGGCAGTACATAAAGAGCTGCAGTAAACGCGCATCTATTTACGGAAAGGAAGTTTATGGTTTCAAAGTCAAGATTGCACAGTTAAGATATGAACATCTGTATTCGGATTATGACAGAATTTTAGCCGGGCTTTCTGAAAGTGGATGGAAATTCATACATCTCAAGAGAGTTAACTATCTCAGGCACAAGCTGTCAAGTCTTATTGCAGCGGAGACAAAGATTCTTCACCTGAGAAACGGCGATATTGCAGAGCAAAAGAAAATAACGGTGGACTTTGACACAATAATGGAAGGAATTACATATGGTGAGGAAGTTGAAAGAACAGAAGAAGAGAACCTAAGAAATATTCCTCATATCAAAGTGATTTATGAGACAGACATACTTGACAATTCAAAACATCAGGAAACAGCAGACAAGTGTTTTGAATATCTTGGTTTGAAATCACATCCGGTCTCAACAGATCTCAAAAGAATTACAACTGACCGGCTTCAGGATATGATCATAAACTATGATGAAATAGAAAAGAAGCTGAAAGGAACACGATTTGAAAAATATCTCCTCTGACGATTGATGGAAAAGCCAAACGAAAAAGTATTCGGAATGTATGCAGAGTATTATGATCTTTTGTACAAAGACAAGAATTACGATGCCGAAACTGATTATGTTGTATCATTGCTGAAAAAATATATGCCTGAAGCAAACAGCTTGGCTGATCTGGGTTGCGGCACCGGCAAGCATGCGGTCGAGTTTGCAAAGAGAGGGTATAAAGTTACAGGAGTTGAAATGTCTGAGTCTATGCTGAACATTGCAAAGAAGAATTTGTCCGGTGCAGGAATTGAGGAGAAGAATGTGAAATACATTTGCGGAGATATCTCAAAGATCGATACAGGTGAAAAATACGATGCTGCACTTGCGCTGTTTCATGTGATAGGTTATCTGACAAGCAACGCATTACTTTTGCAGGGTATCAGGAATATTTCCCGTCATTTGAATAAAGGCGGATTACTGATTTTTGACTATTGGTATGGACCTGCAGTGCTGGCACAGAAGCCGGAAAGAAGATCAAAGCTATTGAAAGGAAACGGGCTTGCACTCAGAAGAAATGCAGAACCTGAATTGAAGGTGAATGAGAACATTGTTGAAGTAAATTACAACATTGAAGTAAAAGCGGATACAGGTGAAATATTACTTCTGGATGAGAAGCACAGCATGAGATACTTTTTTTTGCCTGAGATCAAGTTGCTGCTTGAGCAGTGCGGATTCAAAGTGCTGTTGAATAAAGAATGGATAACAGGCAATGAATTAAGTGAAGAAAGTTGGTCAGGATTATGTGTGGCAAAATTTGATCCGATGAACACATGAAGACAGTTGCGATCATAACACCCAAGATAGATACATTCAGTAATCCGACTCTTATTGCGCTTATAGATGAACTAATAAGCAGAGGAATAAAGATTCTATTCTTTGGATTTGAACAGATATTTATTCCCAAACATATCAAAGACAAGATTGAATTAAATGATCTTCCGTTTAACTTCTACAGCTTTGATGCAAGTGTAAGGTCTCTGAAAAAAATTTCTGTTCAGTATATCGATTTGTTTGTAAAACTCAAACTAAAGAATAAGGTCGATCACTTCATTTGTGTTGATCCAATGGGACTGGTAATTGCAGGGAGAATGAAAAGTGTTATCGAAGCTAAAATAATTTACGCTTCATTTGAGATTTTCTTTGATGATGAATTTTTCGTACAGAGGAAAAAAGTTCTGAAGGATCTGGAAATGAAATACAGTGCAGAAGTAGATACTGTTGTAATTCAGGACTTTAGGCGAGAGAAGCTTTTGAGAGATGTGAACAATTTCAAGCAGAAGACAAGATTTCTGCACATCCCTGTTTCTCCACTGCCATTGGACATCTCAGGAAGTGTCCGTGACCTGCATAACGAGTTTAATATCCCGGCGGACAAGTTGATTGCAGTGTATTCCGGTTCACTTCAGGGCTGGAGCGGGATAAACGAGATCCTTGAGCTATTTCCGGAAGAATGGAATTACGATTTTTGGTTTATGATACACACACATCATATACTTGATGATGATCATCCGGTAAAGAAAACAGTTAAGAATCTCCGAAGCAAAGGCTTGCCTGTTATATTGCATGATGAACCGTTTTATGAATACCGGAATTACATGTCATTTCTTGCGGGTTGTGATGTTGGATTTGCAACATACTTTCCTAATCCATTGGACATTTTTGCCGGCAAGAATATTCAAGTGATAGGCCTGTCTTCCGGAAAATTCTCAACTTACATGATGCTTGGTTTACCAGCTGTTACAACCAATCACACAACATATACGGAACTTAACAATGAATATTCCTTCGGAAGTATAATCAATACAGTAAAGGATATTCCGAAGGCTTTGTGTTTAATCGGAGAGGATATTCAATGTATGAGAGAAAATTGCAAGAGACTTTACAGGGAAGTCTTAGACCCAGCTGAGAAAATTAAAGAACTTGTTGACTATATCGAAAAGGGTGCAAAGTGATTCCTGACAATCATATGGAAAACAGAAATCTTCTTTCAGAACTTCCTCCTCCGCCTGACGGAAAGACCGGCTGGCCGTGGGACAAAGAAGTTGACTCTGAAATATACGGTACGCTTGACAGTCTTCCGATGATCTCTATAGTTACACCATCCTTCAATCAGGGGAAATTCATAGAAAAGACGATACGATCTGTCCTGCTTCAGAACTATCCGAATCTTGAGTACTTTATTTTTGACGGAGGAAGTACTGATGATACTTTGAGAATTATTGAAAAATATTCAAAATGGATAACACATTGGACAAGTGAAAAGGATAATGGTCAGACAGATGCCATAAATAAGGGGATAGAAAGATGTTCAGGCATAATATTCAATTGGCTCAACAGCGATGACTACTATAGTGAAGAGTGCTTCAAAATACTTGTAGAAAATTTTGAACCCGGAAAGACTAAGATGCTTGCAGGAGACTACAGAATATTTCAAGATGACGGAAAAGAAGAGGACAAACTGATTGACTTCAGGCTTCAGGAGACAATTGAAGAAACACTTGCAATTGTATTGATTAATCAACCGTCGTGTTTTTTCAGCCTTGATTCAATAAAAGGACTTGGTGAATTGAATGTTAATCTTCAATATGTGATGGATCAGGATATATGGAAAAGATTCCTGTTTACTTACGGACAGGAAGAGGTCAGATATGTAAATAAATTACTGGCAAATTTCAGAATTCACTCTGAATCGAAAACATATCAGTTTGAGTTTGCTAAAGAATACAACATGATCTTCGCGTCAATTGCACGTAAGTGCGGGATGTCGGCTCAGGCTGAGTTTCTTGAAAAATATCACGGCATAAACGAATCAGGAAAATATGAGTTTAAATTAGAATTTGACGAAAAGTCACTCAAGACAGGCAAAGGCGCCATAGCTAACGTGTTGTATCAAATTGCAAGAGGTTTATACACAGCCGGCGATTATGTTGTGTTGGGCAATTGCTTGTCTGTTATAGATACTAAATATCTAAACGGAAAGCAAAGGAGTTACATGCAAAAACTTAGGATCAAGAAGATGCTTCACAAGCTTAACATACTTTCACTTTTCAATTTCTTCATGAAGGCAGGAAAATCAGTAACATTCTAATACAAAGGAAAGAGGCAAGTGGGTAAAATAGCTTTTGTATCGACCAACAAATCTGCCTGGGGCGGAAGCGAATATCTTTGGTATCAGACTGCCATTCGGTTTTCAGTTTGCGGGCATAAGGTTGTTGCAGGCATTCCGCGGTGGAAATCACTTCCCGGTGAATTAGACTTGTTGAGAGATAATGGTATAGATGTGAAATTTACAACTGATGTTTCAAGCATTAAGAAGATTGTTAACAGAGTCATTCCTGCACGTAATCAGCTGAGCTATAAGAATGATGGTTATAAATTTCTTCTTGAGTTTGCACCTGACCTTACCGTTGTTAATCAGGGAGGCAATTGGGGAGGAATAGACTTAATGGAATTCTGTTCCGGAGCAGGATTGAAGTATGTGACAATTTCACAGGCAGCAAATGAAGCAAAATGGCCGGATGACAATTCGTCACTGAAGCTAATGTCAGGTTTAAGGAAAGCAGAAATGAATTACTATGTAAGCAGGGCAAACATCAAACTGACCGAACTACAGTCAGCATCAAGAATTGAGAATGCAAAAATAGTATTCAACCCTTACAATGTCAGTTATTCATTTGAGCCGCCATATCCGGATATTCAGGGTGGATTCTGGATAGCAAATGTAGCAAGGCATGAATTTTATCCAAAGGGCCAGGATATTTTGTTTTGTGTACTCAACGAAAAAAAGTGGAGAGAAAGGAATCTGATCGTAAGCCTTTATGGAAAGGGAGAAAACAGCAATTCAATTAAGAGATTGAAAGATCACTTCCGTCTTGATAAAGTAAAGATTGAAGGTCATGTTTCGCCAGAGGAAATTTGGAAAACTAATCATGCACTCATTCTGGCATCAAGATATGAAGGACTGCCGCTTGCCCTGGTGGAGGCAATGTTATGTTCAAGAGTGCCTATAGTAACATCCGTGAGCGGAAATCCGGAAGTGATTACTGACAATGAAAATGGATTTCTTGCCAAAGCAGCAACTCCGGAATTTTTAGATGAAGCTCTTGAGAGAGCTTGGCAAGGCAGAGATAAATGGAAAGAGATTGGAATGAAAGCAGGAAAGTCTATCAGGGAATTAGTTCCTGCAGATCCCATAGCATTCATGCATGATGAAATAATGTCACTTGGAATATTAAGAAAATGAAAATAGTGTAACTAAGAATTGGGAGAGATCATATCTGAAAAGAACGAGAACGCAAAGTTCAAAGTCTGTATCATTACAGCAATCCTGCCGCCGGCATACGGAGGTGCTGAAGTTGCTGCATTCCAGTATGCGCTTAGACTGAAGAATGACCCGGAGTCAGACGTAATCGTCATTGGCTGGGACAGGACTGATGCATACAGCGAGAGCGGCAAGAGGTTTGACTTTGTTCACGATGTTTCTGTTAAGGAAAATCAAAATGATGCAAGGGGATCACTAATATATCTTCAGCAATATGCTCACTTATTCAGATGCTTTAAGGCTCTCTTGCCCCCAATGTGGAAATACAGAGACAGGTACGATTATGTACATAATTTCAATTCCGGATTTGCCTTCAATCGCGTGTCGATTCTTATTGGCAAAATGCTTGGAAAGAAAGTTGTTACAGAAACATCTCTTGTAGGTGACGATGATCCGTTATCTCTAGGCAGATTTGTGGATTGGAAGGATTATCTGAAACCGAAATATATCAGGTATCTTTTTTACAAAATGGCTGACGGCTATGTAAGCAAGTCACCTGTGATCACAAGCATTTTCAGGAAGTCTGAAATACCTATGGATAGAGTTTTTGAGATATCTTATGCAGTTGATACAGAACTGTTTAAGCCGATAAGCAAAGATGCCAAAACAGAACTGAGGAGCAAACTTGGGATATGGAAGCTTGGCAAGCATATACTTTTTGTAGGCGGAATTAATCAAAGAAAAGGAGTGCACATTCTTGTTGATGCATTCATTGATGTGGCAGATGAGTTTCCTGATATTCATTTGTTGATAGCCGGACCAACCTACAAGTATGATCAGAGCTATATTGAAACGATCAAGAGCAGAATTAACTCTACTAATTTGAGTGAAAGAATCAGGTTCACTGAGAAAAGTATTGGAAATGTTGACGAATATATGAAAGCTTCCAATATCTTCGTCTTGCCTTCAAAGAAAGAAGGATTTCCTATTTCAGTGATTGAAGCAATGTCTGCAGGACTTGCAGTTGTGGGCTCAGATATTCCGGAGATCGCCAAAGCTCAGATCTCAAATGGTATTGACGGTTTAGTTTTTGAGCAAGGCGATCACAAGAAACTTGCGGATGCGTTCAGAAGACTTCTGTCTGACGAAGACGAAATGAAGAGGGTCGGAAATGAAGCAAGATCAAAGGCAATAGCAAACTGGTCCACTGAAATTGTAGATAAGAAGTATAAAGAACTTTACAATCGTATCAAGCTGAGTCCCAAAGAATGGATGAAACAGGATGCTTACGAAACTGTACCGTTGTCAATGCAAGGAAAAAAAATCAAAGTCCTTTTCAACATACCGAATTTCAACACCGCAGGAAGCGGAAGAGCACTTTTGAACGTTATTGAAAGGCTTGATAAAAATGAATTTCAACCTGAAATTTGTTGCAGACACAGCAAAGGAGACCTTTTTGAAGAAGCTAAGAAACTGGGCATACCCATACACATTGCACATTTTACAACATTGATGAAACCAAGAGGAAGAGCAATGAGAAATGTGATGAGGTTATCTAAGTATTTCAAAGAACTGAATCCTGATATTATCCATTCTTACAATTATTCTGACGACTATTCAGAAGCACTTGCTGCGAGATTAGCCGGCATCAAGTGGATCTACACCAAGAAGAACATGGGCTGGGGCAGTAATGCCTGGAAGTTGAGAACGAGGTTTGCAAACGTGATCATTCCGCAAAATACTGACATGGTTGAAGAGTTCTTTCCGGGTAAAGAGAATCTTCGTCTCATTCCCATAGGGATAGACATTTCTGAATTTACTAATAATGAGAATGCGGATTCGATTTGCGAGAAGTATAATATTGCAGGATCTGAACCCGTCATAATAACAATCGCAAATGTTATTCCAATCAAAGGTATTGAGTTCCTCATTAAAGGATTCTCACTTATTCTCGAAGACTTGCCAAAGGCAAAACTTCTTATTATTGGAGAAGATAAGACAGAATATGCAAACCTGTTGAAGAATGAAATTGCAGGTCAGGGACTTGAAGACAAAGTGGTCTTTACAGGCAGGCAGAGTAATATAAAACCATTTTTCAAAATAGCCGACTTATTCATACTGTCCTCCACAAAGGCCGGTGAAGGCGGACCGATATCTGTGCTTGAGGCAATGGCCAGCGGAGTACTTTGTTACGGAAGCGATGTCCCCGGCATCAGGGATCAGTTCAAGGAATTTCAGGATCAGCTTTTCGAGTCGGAGAATCCCGGAGCTATAGCAAACAAAATTTTGCACGCTATGCGCTTAACCAATGAGGAAAGAAAGCAAAGGATTGACAAACAAACAAAATTCATACTGCAAAATTATTCAGTTGAAAATGAAGTGAGAAAGCTTCAGGACCTGTACAGGCAAATAGCTTTCAATCCCGGCTTTAACGGTCATGCAGGCGGTTCAATCAAAGTTGCTTAAGTATCTTCCACATTATCTCCGTAAGAGGTTTGAAAAGAAAATCTTAATCATCGAGAGTGATGACTGGGGGCTTGAAAGAGGAGTTAATTATGAGTCGATCGAATGGGCAAAGAGAAAGTTTGGAGAGGAGAGTTTTACAAGATGGACCTTAGATGCTCTTGAGACAAGGGAAGATCTGGCAATGTTGTTTAATGTATTGAGGTCACATAAGGATGAATCAGGAAATCATCCGGTCATCACAGCAAACTTTATCACACACAACATTGACTATTCTTCAAAAGAATCTCTTAAATTCATTCCTATCAGCAAAGGATTCAATTCACTTGAAAATATACATGAGTCATACTGCGAAGGAGTTAAAGACGGTTTAATCTTTCCTCAGTTACACGGATACAGTCATTATAACTTATCTGCGCTGCGAGAATATTCACTTACTGAAGAAGCATCTGAAGCATTAAAGAACAAGTATCTTACCTGCCGTTCAACTATCAGAGGTAATCTGGCATTCCTTCAGGGTGAGTTGAGTGATGAGAACTCTGATAATTCAATGATTAAGGAAGCAGCTGACGAATTTGAAAGATGTTTTGGATTCCGCTCAATGACAATAATACCGCCGACATTCGTATTGGACAAATCTGTATTGAAATATTTCAAAGATTCCGGAGTGAAGCTTGTTCAGTCATCTAACAGAATACAGCAGTCAGATAAACGCAGATACAATGTTCCTTTCTTTCGTAAAAGAGCCGGACTCATCTGGTCAATAAGAAACGCTAGACTTGATCCGATAGAAGGATACAATTTCTATCACCAGCAGTGCATTGACTCAATGGAAAAGGCATTCGCAAACAAGTTGCCGGCTATAATAGATTTTCACCGTGTAAATTTTTCAGGAAAGTTCAATCCAACTTACAGAGAAAGAACATTAGGCGAACTCGACTCATTGGTTGGAAAAGTTCTTAAGAAATGGCCCGATGTAAAGTTCATCCATTCACAAAAATTATACGAATTGATTTGGCGACAAGAAACCAGATAAAGTTCCTTGAGGGAAATAAGGAAATCATAAACAATCCGATTCTGATTGTAGGATCAAGGCAGTATGAATTTGATAAAGAAGATATTCGCAGATGCCTCTCAGGCATGGGATTTACAGATATTACCGGGATTGATATTGTTGACGGAGAAGGTGTGGATCATGTTGTTGATATTACTGACAACAATTCAGAATTCATAAGGGTCAGCTCAGAAAGATTTAATACTGTGATTTGCATGGAGGTGATGACTCATGTGAAGAATCCGTTTGCTGCTGCGGACAATCTTGTTTCAATGCTCAAACCCGGTGGTTCAATGGTCTTGTCAGAGTGTTATGTCAGAAAAATTTCAAAGATGCCATTGGATCTATGGCGTTTTACTTATGACGGGACCAGGCAATTGTATTCAACTCTGAGTTTTGATGACAACCGTGCAAGAATCTCACTAACAAGAGACAAGGGTGAAAATCTCATGCCGTTGAAATATCCGCTGCCACAAGTTCTAACAGAGAAGCATGCTGATGAAAGCAGTGCAGGATATTTTTTGCGACGGCTTCACAGGAAGTTTTTTGCGAGTGGCATATTTGAGATCTCGCGGTTGTTTCCGGAGACAACCATCTATTCTGTTGCCAAGAAGAACATCCCAAAAGTTGACAGTTGACAAAAAGTGAATCCTGAGATCTCTATAATAACGCCGTTATACAACGGCTCAAAGACTTTGTTGGAAACGGCAATGAGTGTACTCTCACAAGACTTTACCAACTGGGAATGGATACTCTTTGATGACGGGAGCACTGACTGCACGCATAAAATTGCAGATGAACTCATTGACAAGCATCCGGAGAAGATCAAATTCTTTGCGCATGAAAATAATGCAAACCACGGAACGGCTTATACAAGAAACCGTGCAGTTGAAAGATCATCGGGAAAAATAATTTCATTCGTTGATCAGGATGATATCTGGGTCAGCGACAGATTATCACATCAACTCAGGATACTGAATCAATTTCCCGAGTGTGCGATGATCTGGTCACCTGCATTATATTGGTACACGGACAGATCATTTGTACAGCCGGTTGGATATCGCGGAAAAGGATTGCATACCGGTGTTTACATGCCACCGCAGTTTGTAAAGATATTCCTCAGCGATCTCAGAGGCACTCCTTTGCCAAGTGGTAGTCTTCTAGGTCGCGAACAATTCGAAAGTGTCAATGGATACGATGAAAGTATAAGAGGTTCTGAAGATATTGTGCTATGGCTTAAACTTGCTCAGAAATTTCCGATTTACTTTGACGACAAGGTACTCATCAAATACAGGAAGCATGAAGATTCCACACTCCGGGTTGCCAAGCGCAGTGGGAAAATGGATGAATGGGATTTAGATTTTTATAAATGGGTAAACAGATTCTTGAAAGAAGGCAAAGCTGAGCAGACACTAATTGACGAGAACGATTTTGCCTACTACAAGACCCTGAAGAGAATGCATAGCAATGAAGGATACTTTAAAAGCAGGATTGGTCTTAAGAAAAAACTGAAAGAGTATCCGGAGATCGGAAAGAGATTCGGGCTTGATTACCTTCTCGATCTTGCAATGCCGTTTGATCTTGCAAACAGAATTTCTGCAAAGATAAGATTTGATTTATTAAAGCAGAGATGAGCAAAAGGATATTAATTCCAATAATCCCTGCAAAGCAAAGATTTTACAGCGATGGTTCGGATTCCGGAGTCGATCTTAAAGCTGTCTGTATATTTGTTGCTGCAGGTTTCTTTCTTGGTGAGGATACATATTTCAAAAACCTGAAAGCAATGCAGCCGGCAACGGAGTATGAAATTAATGACAATGACGAAGTAACCGGATCAAAGGTTGCATGGCGCTGGCATTATGAACCTGAGGAGAAGACATTAGAAGAGTCAACAGAGGAATTCACTTCTTTGTTTGAAACGATAACGAGAAAATTGCTTGGAGATAAGAAAATTATTCTTCCACTGTCTGGGGGACTTGACAGCAGGAGCCAGGCAGCTGCTCTTGAGAATGGTGAGAATGTTCATTGTTATTCATACAAGTTTGCTGACAGCTTTGATGAAACAAAGTACGGACGTGAGATTGCAAAGGTGAAGGGATTTGAATTCTCTGAGTATATAATTCCCAAAGGATATCTTTGGAATAAGCTCGATGAAATATCTGAGATTAATCAATGTTATGCAGACTTCACGCATCCAAGACAGATGGCACACATTGAAGAGATAAGTAAACTTGGTGAAATTTTTTATCTCGGGCATTGGGGTGATGTGTTGTTTGATGATATGAAGGTTGAAAATGATCTTACATTTGATGAACAGTTGAATTCTTTGGAGAAGAAGATCGTAAAACGCGGAGGCAAGGAACTTGCGGAATCACTTTGGACAGCATGGGGTCTTGAAGGAAAATTTTCGGATTATCTTAGAGACAGAATTTCTGAATTGCTTCAGGAAATCAGAATAGAAAATGCAAACTCAAGAATTCGCGCTTTCAAATCAATGTACTGGGCTCCGAGATGGACAAGCGCCAACATGAGCACGTTCAGTAACTTCAGACCTGTTGCACTTCCTTATTATGATGATGAGATGTGCAAATTCATTTGCAATGTCCCTGAAGAACATCTGGCAAAGCGTCAGATTCAGATCAACTACATTAAGAATAAAAGTCCTGAGCTTGCGGCAATTCCATGGCAAGAATATGATCCGCTGAATCTGTACAGTTACAAAAACTTTGAATCTGCATCAATGATACCTCTGAGAGCAGTGAGAAAGGGAAAGAGGATTATCAATGAGAAGATACTTGGGAAAAGGAAGGTAACCCGCAACTGGGAACTGCAATTCCTGGGAGAGGATAATGAGCGAAATTTGAAAGGAAGACTTTTTGATGAGAAAAAGTTCAGTGAGTTCTTGCCGCAAACAGTAGTGAAGAAATACTATGACAATTTCATGCAGGCAGATGATGTAAAGTATTCACATCCGGTAAGCATGTTGCTGACGCTTTCGCAATTCTGCAAAATGAACCTGAACTGATGAATGAAAAAAATTTTACAGTAGCAATCTATTCGGGTAACATTCCGTCAACAACTTTCATTGAAAATTTAATCGAAGGCATGGCGGAAGCAGGTCTGAACATTTTATTGTTTGGAAAGAAAAC
>CALEVL010000271.1 GCA_937924675.1 uncultured Ignavibacteria bacterium
CAGGCGGGCGGGTTGTTTTTCCGAACCGAATTTTTTCTAACTTTCCAGCTTAATTTCGGAAGACTTTTCGAAAATGCAAAAACGTTTTGGACAGCAATGAATTCTATCGGACATTCAGAGACAATTTTCTCTTGCATCTCCAAATTGATAGTCGTATCTTGGCTACTGATTTTAACTAATAAGAAATAAGTTTTATATCGTTCTTTTCTTTGAGAATAAAGAAAAGCTCAAATTAAGTTTAAGAGATTGCGTTTCCTATGACGCTAAAAGTGTTCCAAAAAAACATTCGTTAACATACATAGGAGAAGAAACATTGAGCAAAATTAAAATGAAGGCGGGTAGTTTTCTCGTCGTAGTTTTAATAAACTTAATCAGCTTAAGCCTTATTTCTCAGGTTCAGGCAAAAACAAAGGAAGTTAGCCCTGATTTCGTGCAGGTAGGCGAGGCTTCGTGGTACGGCCCAGGATTTCAAGGTAGAAAAACCGCCAATGGAGAGCGGTTTGACACACATGAAATGACGGCAGCTCACAAAACCTTACCGTTCAATACCTTAATCAAGGTAACCAATCTGCATAATGACGAATCTGTTGTTGTGAGAATCAACGACAGAGGTCCTTATATCAGAGGTCGCATAATTGACCTTTCAAAAGCTGCCAAAGAAGAAATTCAAATGGGTGGCTTGGCTCAGGTAAGACTGGAAGTTTATATTCCGGAAGAAGAGTTGCAAGCCGAAGAAGAGCAGGAAGATCTTGCTCCTTTAAACTTTTTTGAACAAGTATTCCCCACAACATCTAAAATATTTGTTGAGTGGAATGGTAACAGCACAATTGATGGTGAAATTTCCGATGAACAATTGAACAGCATTTTCTCTGCATCAAGAATAAAGATAAAGGTTCTTACACCTGATACAGAAGATGCTAGCCTGAATATTTATGAGGAATCGCCTGCAGATATTGCGAAAAACTATCTTGACATAACTAAGAAGATTAAATTCATCAACGGTTATTCAATAGAACTTGCAACATTTGAAAATCAGGCAGAATGCGATAAGTTGGTTGACAAACTCGAAACAGAAAGATTCAAGAATATTTTTCTGGAAGAGATGAAAAACGGAAACAAGACAACGATGAAAGTACTTGTTGGAAATTATGCAACAACTGAAGAAGCAAAAAAAGATCTGGTTCGTTTACTCGAATTTGATTCCAGTCTTCAGACAAAACTTGTAATGATAGGCGGTTAAAAGAATTGAGCCGGCAGATAGTTTCTGCCGGCTTTTTTTTTATCTGTAATTTGTGAATTGAAAAGCAAAGTCGAGTTCCTTGGATCTCAAAAGATTCATAACTTCCTGCAGATCATCTTTACTCTTTCCTGTAACCCTCACTTGTTCATCCTGAATTGTTGCCTGCACTTTCAATTTGCTGTCCTTTATCATCTTGACAATCATCTTTGCATCATCCTTCTCAATACCTTTCTGAAGCTTTATCTCCTGCCTTACAGATCCTGCAGATGCCGGCTCAACTGCACCATATGTCAGAGCTTTTATTGATATCCCGCGCTTGATCATTTTGTTCTGAAGAATATCTATGACAGCCTTCAACTTGTAATCATCATCAGATGCTATGTTGAGTGCACCTTCTTTCTTATTTAGTGTTATTTCGCTCTTGCTGCCTTTGAAATCGTACCTTTGCTGAATTTCCTTAGTTGCCTGATTGATTGCATTGTCAACCTCTTGTAAGTCAACCTCGGAAACGATATCAAAAGAAAATTGATTGGCCATAAATGTGATAGTAAATTTGATTGAAGATTCTCAATAATAATGCGAATTTGTTGTAAAAGAAATTGTAAAGTAAGATTCGAAATTCTCTCAACATTCTTTTGAATCAGATTTCATTGTTTCGTTTTGGAATCATTAGAGATAAATTGTAAGCATGAATATTGAATATAAACATTTGATCAGGCTCTTACTTGTTTCAATACTGATTAATCCGTTCCACAAGTATGCCAATGCCGGATTTGCAGGGATACTTGAAGTTAAAGTTCCCGGAATACTTGTCATCAAAGATGATCTTGGAACAGTCTCAGATATGATCATAAGCGATCTTAGATCAATGTCATATAATGTGAATGAAGTTATCCCAGAACAAATAACACCGGAACTGGTAGCGGGGCATGATCTTACTATTCTATCCACAGGAACAAATCAAAATCCGTGTCAGAACATATTCATGCGTAATATTCTGATCTCACATGCAAACGCAGGCGGCAGAATATTGCTTGAGGGGGGCCAAAATGGTTATGTTAGCGCAGTGTTTCCGGGATATGCCGCATTCCTGAACAAAGTTGTGAAGTCCTCTGCCTGGCTGTCTGATTCCGGAGGCGAGTTTCAGTTGAATGGAGAATTCTCTGAATCAAAAATTGCAAATGTACCTAACCAATTGCCTGAAAATATATCCGTTTCATCGGGCAGTAACTACTATCAGGATGTTTGCACAAGAATGGAGACTTCGCTGCTTCTATACAAGTGTTCTCTGTTCCAAAATTCTGCAGGCGTGATTGTGTTTCCATTTATCGATTCGGTTCAGATAATCAACATGTGCTTCAGCTATAATGCAATAGACAGATCAGTATCTAAGAACCTTATGGCAAATTTTATGAATGCGCTTGTCGGAAGTCCGATTGGAATCAATATTACAAATCTTGAAATTCCTGAGCAATACATCCTTCACAACAATTATCCAAATCCATTCAACTCATCAACAAATGTGAGATTTTCAATTCCTGAACTGACTGAAGCGAAAATGAAAATTTATTCTCTCGAAGGAAAGCTCATTTCAGAAATATTCGACCGCAGTTTTGAACCCGGACATTATGAGGTAAAAATAAGTGCTTCAAATCTTGCAAGCGGAATCTATTTTCTTTTGTTTCAAACCAAAGAATACAAAGGCCTTCTAAGGTTAAGTCATGTGAAATGAAGAACCAATTGCTGTGAAGTATTGGATCCCCTTTCATTTTATATCACTATGGGAGGCAAAAATTAGTAGGAGATTTCCTAATGATAGTAGTTTTCACTGAGTAATTCTTGGCAATGAAAGTCCAATTAAATTTCTTACTTCAATATCATTTCATTTATTAAGTCATATTGTTAGTTTACCCCATGCTAAAAAGGTTTTTAATATTTATCTCAGCTCTGCTGGTCGTATTTTTGATTTTCAACTATGTTGTAATGCCTCTGTATGTTAATCATTACGAAACAGCTAAAGTCCCCAAGCTTACTGGACTGAATCTTATTGACGCAAAAAAAGTAGCCGAAGAATCGGGTCTTGACATCAAGCAAGCCGACATTAAATACGATGAAAAGATTCCCATTGGTCAAATTCTTGATCAAAACCCACCGCCTGACGTAATGGTTAAATCCGGCCGCAGGGTTTATGTTACAATTTGCGGCGGTGAACAATTGGCTGAAGTTCCGAATCTGAAGGGAAGATCACTTAGGGATGCTAAGTTTGCACTTGAACAAAGAGGATTAAAAGTCGGAGAAACGGTTAGGAAAAATACGAATGAGTTTCCTGAAGACCACGTCGTATCACAGATTGTTCAGCCGGGAAGCAAGGTGAAGAAGAGTACCGCAATTGAGTTAATTGTAAGCGATGGTCCTCTGGCCGGCGAACTCAGAGTGCCGATGATCGTTGGAAAAACTCTTGATGAAGCGAAAAAGATCATAGGAGAAAGTAAATTGAAAGTTGGTAAGATCACATATCAAACCAACAATGAAGTGCCTGCAGGCCAGGTTGTAGATCAATACCCGAAAGCTGACAGATCAGCCAACGAGAATACAACTGTTGAACTTTTTGTTGCCAGAAAAAAAGTTGTTATTCAAAAGGAAGAAGAGCCGGCTGATATGTCAGTTGAAGGAAATGCTGATGTCAACGGTACGGAAGATAAGAGCGTGAAGACTTCAAAACCGAATGACAAAACTGAACAACCAAAAGACAATTCAAAACCAACAACAAAGGATCAAACAAAGGAAACTGACAAGCCTAAGGAAACTGATAAGACTACTGAAAAAAAGCCAACGCCTGATGTTGATAAACAAGATCAGAAAGAGAAACAAAAGTGAAGAAATAGTAATCAATAATTCAATTCCGGTTTTCAAGTGAAGTATATCTGTCCCTCAATATTGTCTGCCGATTTTTCAAAACTTGGAGAAGAGATACGCATCGTTGAAGAAGCGGGTGCAGACATGATTCATTGTGACATAATGGACGGCAGCTTTGTCCCAAATATCAGTTTCGGTCCAAAGATAATCAGCGACGTAAGAAAGATCACATCTTTGCCGTTGGATGTTCATCTGATGATTAACAACTCGGACAGTCTCATCCCTGAATTCATAAAAGCAGGCGCAGATTTGATCTCTGTTCATTACGAGAATAATATTCATCTTGAACGAACTATCAAAAACATCAGAGATGGAGGAATAAAGGCCGGCGTTGTAATAAATCCGGCTACCCCTGTATTCATGCTTGAGGATATTATTGCAGAAGTTAACTTCGTTTTGTTAATGAGTGTAAATCCGGGTTTTGGCGGACAGAAGTTCATATCAAATTCATTTAAAAAGATCAGTCAGCTTAAAGAAATGATCAATGAATCGAATAAAGAATGCAAGATAGAAATTGACGGAGGTGTAAGCTTACACAACATTACCGAATTGTGCAATGCAGGTGTCGATATGTTTGTGGCAGGTGCATCCATTTTTGGAGCCGCTGACATTTCTCAGGCAGTCATCTCAATGAAAGAAGCCATTTCTCATTGCTGAATACACATCTTTACTGAATCACATCATGAAAAACATTTTTCCGAAAGATTCATTTCCAAAGATAGAAGAAGATATATGCAACTCCATCGGCATATCTACTCTTGTGCTGATGGAGAATGCCGGCAGAGGCTGTGCTGATTTCATCGCGTCACATTATCCCAATAATTCATTGGACAAGATTTTAGTACTTGCAGGAAAAGGCAATAATGCCGGAGATGGATTTGTTATTGCCAGGCATCTTGCTAACAGACAATTCAAAGTAAAGGTTGGATTGATCTTTGGCGAAGAGTCTTTGTCAGGAATAGCAAAAGAGAACTTTGAGCTGCTCAGAAAAATGTACTCTGAATCTGTAGATATCTTTGACTGTAAAGAAAAGGAATCTTTGCTAAACAATCTGACAAGAGATACAAAGATCATTTTGGATTGCATATTCGGAATTGGATTCAAGGGTATGCCGGATGAAAATGTTAAGCAAATTCTTGAAGAAGTTAATTCACTTGATGATGCAGTAAGAATAGCCGTTGACATCCCTTCCGGATTAACAAACCATCAGCAGAAAGAAATCTGCTTCTATGCAGATGTTACTCTTACTATGGGCGCGGCCAAATTGGAATGTCTTTTTTATGAAGGCAAAAGAAACTCCGGCGAAATCCATGTTATGAGTATTGGCATAAGTGAGAGTGAGTTTACCAAAAGAAATGAAAGTGAAGTTTGGCAAGCAGGGATCAATGATGTTGACAGTCAATTACTGCGACGGGATATTTCCTCTAACAAATATTCAAACGGCAAGCTGCTATTGATCTCGGGTTCGCCGGGACTTACAGGTGCAACTTATCTGAGTGCGCAGTCAGCTATGAGAACAGGATGCGGTGCTGTCATTGCGGCGGTTCCGAATTCCGTGTTTGATACAATGGAATTGAAGCTTACTGAAGTGATGAAAATGTCACTGCTAAGCAATCAATCCGGCAGCATTTCATTCAAGGCGTATGAGCAGATTCGTGACAAATTAGATTGGGCGGATTTAGTTCTTGTCGGTCCCGGAATATCTAAGAATGAAGAAACCATGGAGCTAGTCAGAAGGATGGTAATTGAGAATAACACATGCAAATTTGTAATTGATGCTGATGCCATTTATGCATTCAAAGGATTTTCAGGATTGCTTAAAGGTAAAGATATTATCCTGACACCGCACTTCGGTGAATTTACAGGGGTAAATGAAATTGAAATGTTAGAACTCATGAATGACTTTGTCGGAGAGGCAAAGAGATTCTCTGAAAAAACAGGAGTTACTTTGGTTCTCAAGAATGCTCCAACACTTATCGCCGACAAAGGAAAAATCTTCATCAATCCAACCGGAAAGCAAAATCTCGCTACTGCGGGTTCGGGCGATGTATTGTCGGGGATAATATCTGCAATGTGGGCAAAGTCGGGTAGGAGACTTGAGAGCGCTATAGCCGGAACAATGCTTCATGGAACAGCAGGGGACATACTATTTGAATCAACAGGTGAAAGCTCAACATTAGCCGGCGATCTTGTAGATGTCATTCCTGCAGCAAAGATGTCAATGAGATTACATTGAGCCTGCATCCAAAACTGGTTCACTTTGCACTGATTGCATACCTTGGTCTGATCTTTATAGCTTCATCAATTCCCGGTGAAGAAATTCCTAAAATAGGTTTTGAATTTTCAGACAAGCTAATACATGCTATAGTATATCTGATTCTTTTCCTTCTATTTTTTTATTCATTAAAATATCAGTCCAAAAGTGTTAAATTGCGCGACAATGCATTAACATTTGCTGGATTGTTTTCCGCACTCTATGGTATTTCAGATGAGATTCATCAACTGTTTGTGCCAATGAGAAGCTGTGAAATTGAGGATTGGTTTGCAGATGTTGCAGGAATTATCTTTGGAATGCTGATTATCAAACTTGCTGTCGAGAAAAGATCGATGCCGACAATTACTTTTTTATTGATAGCTTTTATGTTTTCATGCAACACATCCGACACAAGCAGCGGGCGTAGAAATGATACATTGTCCGTAACAGTTGAAAAGGCAGAATGCTGGACAGATCATATGCCGGTAGTTAATGATAGAGGAACAAGACTTGGTTTTGAGATTGTAATAAGGCCCGGTAATCAGAGTGATACACTTATTGTAGAGAAGTTCCTGGTTTCAAGAACAGATAATGATTACCTGGAGAAAGCATTTGAAATCCGAAGCGATTTGTCTTCCGATGGTTCAAAAGTACTGATTGTTATTCAGGCAAGGGAGACAAAGTATTTCACGGACACTTTTCAGGAAAATGAAACAGTTCAATTCAAATTAACTCTTAGCAATGGCAAGGGATCAAAGAAAACATTAACGACTTCGAAAATCAAACCATATAAAGTGTACTGATAAATGATACAACTAAAAGAGCTCACTGAAGTAATTCCGATACTGATCATTGCTTTTTCCGCTATTTTCATACTTCTGATTGAATCATTTTCAAAGAAATCAGAAGATGCAATATTCGGTTTCAGCATAGTATCTTTAATCTGCGCAATTGTTGCATCGTTTTTCCAATTGAACCATGAGGCAATAGTCTTTAATCAATTCCTGCGAATAACAAATTCTTCCGTAAGTTTCTCAGTGATAATGATGATTAGTATGTTGATCACCATTTTTGCTTCAAAGAGTTATCTTGAAAAAGAGAACATAAATTTTGGCGAGTATTATTCACTGCTGCTGTTCTCCTTGCTTGGAATGCTTTTGATGGTTTGTGCAAATGATCTTTTGATAATATTCATCGGTCTGGAAATTATGTCGATTTGCTTTTATGTACTTGCAGGATTCCTGAGAAAAAGAGTGAAGTCAAATGAGAGTGCTTTAAAGTACTTCCTTCTTGGAGCATTCATGACAGGATTCATTCTTTACGGCATTGCACTCATATATGGAATAACCGGTACAACAAATCTTACATCAATCTACACCAACAAGCAGGCATTGAAGAGTTTTGTATTCATTATCGGGTTTGGTCTGTTTGTAATAGGATTCATGTTCAAGATCGGCGTGTTTCCATTTCAAATGTGGATACCTGACGTTTATGACGGTGCTCCGACTGTAGTTTCAGGAATGTTTTCTACTGCAGGAAAGATAGCTGCGGTTGGAACTATACTTCCGATAATTCTCGCCATCAATAATGCTGACTTCAAGATGATATTTGCAATGGCTGCGGTTGCCACTATGCTTTACGGCAACATAATAGCTCTGGCACAGACAAATATTAAAAGACTTCTTGCTTATTCATCCATTGCAAGTGCAGGTTACATTTTTGTCGGTGTGGCGGCAATGAACAAGACAGCAATGACAGGTATTTCTTTTTACCTGATTGCTTACACATTCATGCAGTTGGGTGCCTTCGTTATTGTTTCAATACTAGAGAAGCAGGATGACGGATCAAGAGATTATAAGAATGTAGATCTGGATTACTACAAGGGGCTCGGTAAGAGAAATCCGTGGATGGCAGTTTTCCTGACCGTATTTCTTTTCTCGCTTGCTGGCATACCTCCTTTTGCGGGGTTCTGGGGAAAGTACTATTTATTCTATGCTGCCATAGAAGCAAACATGATATGGTTAGCCGTAACAGGCATAGTCCTGAGTTTGATCGGAGTTTACTATTATCTAAAAGTAATTGTCTTTATGTGGTTCTTCGAGGCTTCAGATGAAATTTCTTCAGAAGTCTCAATTATTCCAAAAGCGGCGGCCTTCGCCACAATTCTTGCAGTTGCCGGAACACTTATCTTCGGATTCGTTCCTGATCTGTTCTTCAGGATTTTCAAATTCATTGTCTGATTTCTGATGTTAAATATTCAATATTCCAAATGGCGACCTGACTCTCAAACTGATGAAAGCAGGCTTGATAATCTCTTCACTTTGTTTTCACAATTGCTTGTGAGAACAAACGGTGATGCTGATGAGGCTCTTGACTGGCTTGAACAACTTGGAGAAGAATATGATATGTTTGATGACAAACTATCATTCGGAGATTTTGTTGATGAGCTGAAAAGAAAGGGATACATAGCTGAAAAAGAAGGGATGAACATCATAACTTCAAAAGGATCTCAGAGGATAAGACAGGATTCAATGCGCAAGATTTTTTCCGGCATGAAACCGGATGCTTCCGGATTCCATGAATCTAATAAGAGCGGTAAGGGTGTGGATAGACTTGGTGAGTTGAGGAAGTATGAATTCGGTGATCAGGTAACGAATATTGATCTGACTTCAACAATCAAGAATGCTTATCTCAAATCCGATCCCGATAATTTCAGATTAGAGGAAAGTGACATTGATGTATATGAAACTGAACACATGACCAGCGCAGCAACAGTCCTGATGATTGATATTTCCCATAGCATGATATTGTACGGAGAAGACAGGATAACTCCAGCCAAGGAAGTTGCCTTAGGATTATCCGAATTGATCTTATCGAGATTTCCGAAAGACAAACTGAATATTGTTGTATTCGGTGATGATGCAAAAGAGATAACTGTAAAGGATCTCCCATTTCTTTCTGTCGGTCCGTTTCACACAAATACAAAAGCAGGATTGCGACTCGCCCGGCAGATTCTGAAGAAGAAGGGCAATGTGAACAAGCAAATCTTCATGATAACTGACGGTAAGCCATCAGCACTTTTTACTGATGATGGAAGAATCTATAAGAACTCATTCGGACTTGATCCGAGAATTGTGAATAAAACACTAGATGAGGCAGTTGCCTGTCGCAAAGACAAGATCAAGATCACTACATTCATGATAGCAGAAGACTATTATCTTGTGAATTTTATTGACGAATTCACAAAAGCAAACAACGGCAAGGCATATTACTCCACTCTTGATAATCTCGGACAAAGTATATTTGTTGATTACTTACGTAACAGAAAAAGTTACGACTGACCTGTCTCTTGAAAAGAATAATTTCAACGATTTTCCTTTTCCTGTTTTCATTTAACTATGCAGAATCCTCAGGGCTCAAAGACAGTTTAGATTTCTTATCATTGCAAAAAGTTTATGAACCTCTTGAAGCAGGGATAATGGAAGCTCGCATGGGTTTTCAGAAATACACCAATATCGATAATCTCAAACTTGATATTGGAGCCTCAATTGATATTATAAATTTGAAGACAGGTAGAGTTGACTATTCTGCGGGTGCAGACTTCTTCACTTTCTCAAATCTAAGAAGTGAATCGGGCTTCAAGTTTCCGGTTGATGCAATTGATTATTTCTTTGGGATCAATTTTAACATGAAACAAATTCTTTCAGCTAAGGAATCTTTGTCTGCAAGATTAAGGATTTCTCATATTTCATCTCATCTTGAAGACGGACATATATACGAAAGGACTGACACTATCTTTACTCCGTTTGTGTTCAGCAAGGAATTCATTGACATGTCAGCAGTTTATGAATATGATGCATCCGGCAACTTAGCACTTCGCGCTCAGGGAGGAGTAAACTATATCTTTCATTCTATACCTGATGAAATATCGCCCGTTAGCGCACAGATTGGCCTTGAAGCAAAGTATTATGTAACGGACATTCTGAGCTTGTATATTTCCAATGAGTTGACTGTTGCAGAAGTTAATTCGCAAACAAATGCAAATGAAAATCTTGAAGCCGGAGTTACACTCGGTCGAAAGAATTCAAGAGGATTAACGATCTTTTTTAATTATTATGACGGACAGGATTTCAGAGGACAGTACTACGGACGATACTTTAATACAATAGGACTTGGTTTGAAATTTAAATTTTAATTACCATCGACATGATATTTGCCTTGATTTTTTCTTTGTTCATTTCCGCCGGTGACAGCAACCTTTCGAGAGGTACATCAATTACTGATTTTATGGATGCAGTTTCACTCACTGTTGACGGAATGGAAAACATTTATGTACTGGATGCCGGAGCTAATCAGATTGTAAAATTTGACAGCGAGCTTAATTATCTTAAAAGAAACGGAAAACAAGGTTGGGCAGATGGACAGTTTGATAATCCAACCTGCATTGATGCTTCTTCCGGTCTTGACATATTTGTATCAGACGGGAAGAATTACCGAATACAAAGACTCGATCTTCAGCTCAATTATATTTCATCGCTTTTCACCAACACTGAGGATATTCCTGACAATCTCAAATTCAGAACTCCTGTTGCGAGTCTTGTTTTAAATTCGCGGGAGCTGTACGTGATCGATCAGGACAATAACAGAATTGTTGTATATAAAGACGGGAAGAATCCTGCTTTTGTTTTTGGAGATTATGTTTCCGGAAAGGGGCAGCTTGGCAACCCTGTGAAGATACTGAAGGATGGAAAAAACTTCATCTATGTGCATGACAAAGAGCAGAAGCTTATTATGCGTTATGATAATCTTGGAAACTACCTCGGAAGGATCACAGTAAAAGGTCTTGAAACATTTACGATCAGAAACAACAATGTTTATATGTTTGACGGAAAGGCAATTCACGTATATGATACGGAAACTAATTCGATCATTGGAAAGAAATATCCTGATTTAAAGAAAACAAAAGGTAAGATTAGGGACTTGATTGTACTCAGCGGAGAAAAGTATTTACTATTAGGAAAAAATGAATTAAGTTTGTGGCGTGAAAATAAACAATGAAAGGAGGACGTTGTGAGAGGGTTAAACAAAGTAACGCTGATCGGTAATGTTCAGCCGAAAGACCCGGAGTTGAACTACACAAAGAACGGACAAGCTTGCTGCAAATTCAAACTTGTCACTGATGAGTCTTACAAAGATGATTCAGGCAAAGTGATCGAAAGAGCCGAATGGCACAGAATCACTGCCTGGGGGAAACTTGGTGAGATCTGTTCAACTTATTTGAAAAAGGGAAGCCGTGTCTATGTTGAGGGTAAGATCAGAACGGGTGACAGCTATGAGAAGGATGGCAGAACGATTTATCCTTCGCCTGAAATCTGGTTAGACAACATGCTGATGCTTGACAGCAAACCTGCTTCGTCAGAGAACGGAGTCGAGAGGACAGCAACGGCTAAGGTAAGCGATGGTGATTCGACAAATGCGAACGATGATGATGATCTTCCATTCTAGCAATGCTGAATTCGGAGATTGATCCGAGATTCAATTAGAGAATCACACGAGCATCCGGTTCCGACAAATGCGGAACCGGATTTGTTTTTAATTGTATAACCCATGACTAAATTCAATAAAAGCATTATAATCAATTGTCCTAAAGAAGAGGCGTTTGAGTTTCATACAGATACAAATAATCTGAAACTGATCACACCACCCGGAATTAAGGTGGAAATTTTGAGCATCAAACTTCCTCTTGAACTTGGCAGTGAAATCAAGTTGCGAGTGACTCAATTTGGCTTACTAAGTAATACATGGCATATTAAACTTACAGATTATATCAAGGACAAACTCATTACAGACACACAGCAATCAGGACCTTTTCATAAGTGGATTCACCGGCATAAATTTGAAGGCTCCGAAGGAACCTGCACAATGACTGATGAAATAGAATATGAATTACCTTTCGGAGTGCTTGGAAGAATTGCGGATAAAGTCTTTGTCTCCGGTCTAATAAAGAAGCAGTTTGAATTCAGACATAAAGTTACAAAGCAATTGCTGGAAGGGAATTTGAAATGACTTATAGTCAGTTCCTGATAATTTTTACGGTCATCCCGATAATAGTACTTCTGTATTTGTTGCGGAAGGAACTTACTCGAAAGTACATTAATACTCTCTTACTGGTTTCTGCAATTGCATTTACTGCAACGGCTATATGGGACAACTATGCGGTTTACAGCGGAATCTGGATGTTTCCGCGAGAGAAGACCCTTGGTATCTATTTCTATTATGTGCCTTTGGAAGAATATCTATTTTTCTTTCTTCAGACATATCTGACAGGGCTTGTTCAATTATTTTATTTGTTCAGATTCTACAAGAATGGAACAACGAAGAAGGGTGTTGGTACTTCAATGAAGAGTTTATTTTCACTTAATGTTTGCGCGCTAATTATTAACTTTTCTCAGATTGAAAACGAACCATTGAAACTTCCATTTGGGAAGTGGAATTACTTATTTCACTTGTTTGCCTGGGCAGGAACGTTCATCTTAATTCAATTGATCTTTGGCAGAAAGAAGATAATTCCGAATCTCAAACTGATTGCCGTGCCAACCGTGATAATGACAATTTATTTTTCACTGGCCGACTCAATATCCATCGGAAACGGCATTTGGAGTTTTGATCCGGCACAGACAATTGGCACTAAACTGGGTAATGTTCCTGTGGAAGAAATCCTTTTTTTTCTGATGACAAACATACTAATTACTGAAGCTATGGTTCTGTTCTTGAATCAAGATCTTCTTATTCCAAAAAGAAAAGATAAATAAAATGTATAATACAATTTTAGCGGAGACATCTGATGGTGTATTGAAGATTACTCTCAACAGACCTGATGTATACAACGCCTTTAATGCAGAAATGCTTGAAGAACTTCATGATGCTTTTGGCAAGCCGGCCGAAGATGAAACCGTAAGGTGTATAATTCTCACAGGAGCCGGAAAAGCCTTTTGTTCAGGACAGGATCTTAAAGACTTCAATGAAAAGAAACTAACCTTTAAAGAAGCACTTGAGCAAAGATACAATCCTTTGATAAAGAGAATTACAGGACTGCCTAAGCCGGTCGTATGTTCAATTAATGGAGTTGCAGCCGGTGCAGGATTATCACTTGCGCTTGCCTGTGATTACAGGATTGCGGTCGAGTCGGCAACTTTGATTGAAGTTTTCATAAATGTTGGACTGGTTCCTGACAGCGGTTCGTCATTTTTCCTGCCAAGAATTGTCGGCTATGCAAAGGCGTTTGAGATGTGTGTGAATGCTGACAAAATAACTGCTGCAGAGGCAAAAAAACTTGGTCTTGTAAACAAGGTTGTATCAACTCAAAGAATCCTTGAAAAGTGCTCAAAGATCACTGCTGCGGGATTTGCAGCAAAGCCAACTAAAGCAGTAGGTATGATCAAGGCATTGCTGAAAAGATCATTTGATTCCAGTCTTGATGAAATTCTTTCGCTTGAAGGGGAGTTTCAGGATGCAGCAGGAAATACTGAAGACTTCAAAGAGGGAATTGCTTCATTTCTTGGAAAACGAAAGTCACAATTTAGTGGAAGGTAGAAGAATTGAAATTTGCAGATTTAAGATTGAATAGGTTAGGTATCTGGCGGATAAATGCACTCATAATTATTGCTTTATTGCTTGCAAATGCATATCTGAGCAGTTGCGGTGCTAATATCTTTACGGTTGAAGATGATGTTGCGATGGGAAGAGAGCTAGATGCAGAGATCAGGAGCGATCAAGGTAACTACCCGATCTACAAGGGCAATGAGGAAGTAAGGCAGTATGTCAGCGGAATCGGAAAGGATATTATCAAAAAGTCGAATTTTATCCAATATGAAAGAATATTTCCTTACAAGTTTGAGGTAATTGATGATGACAGCACAATCAATGCTTTCTGTATACCCGGCGGATTCATTTATGTCTATACCGGTCTCATAAAATATCTGGATAACGAAGCAGCACTGGCGGGCGTAATCGGCCATGAGATAGCTCATGCAGAGAGGAGGCACATGTCTCAAAGGCTGACTTCTTATTACGGTGTCAGTTTCATTCTTAGCCTTGTGCTTGGAAGCAACCCTAATGAGCTTGCAGAGATTTTTGCAAACCTTGCTGTTGGGATAGGTTTCCTGGCAAACAGCCGGTCAGATGAATCAGATGCTGATAATTATTCCATTCAATATCTCAGAAGCACAGAGTATTTTCCGGGGGGCATTTTGAATTTTTTCAAGAAAATAAGAGAAGAACAGAAAGTCAGAGGTGAAAATCCGGGTGATCTTGAAATGCTGTTATCAACTCATCCTTTGCCTGCTGACCGCATTGTGAACGCTGAAACAAAGCTGAGGAATCTTAAACCAAAACCTGATCCCAACAAAGGATTGTTTGAAGAAAGATACCAGCGAATAAAATCGTTGCTGAACAAATAAATTTTTTAACAACTAACACAAAAATGAAGAATATAATATTTTCACTGGCATTTTTAATAATGTTTTGCGGAATTGCCAGATCACAGGACGGAATATTGATTGACAATGCTCAGTATGGAATCAAGTTCAATGTACCAAACTCATGGAAAGAAAGGAAAGTCGAGGAAACATCGAAGAAGGACGCGATCTCATATTCGTTTGACAAGAACGACGGAAGCGTTGCTATGATGCTTATTGCATTTAGACTCTCAGAAGTTAAGAATCTTACAGATCTTATTTATACTTTGGAAAAAGATCTTACGCTTAACATTCCAAAGATAGATGGAACGTACAGTGAGTTTGACAAAGGCAATTATGACGGTATGAGTGCCAAATACAAGGATGCTGAATTTACAGAGATTATATATTATTACAGAACAAAATACAGCGAGGGCGAGAACTATGCTTTCATGCTAAGATTCATAACATCCTCAAGTGTGTACAATTCAAAAATAGATGAAGAAATAAGAAAGATTGGTGATACATTCGAACCGGCCGGAGGTCAATGAAACAAGTAAATAGTTGCTTCAGATATTGAAACTGTTGACCTTAAGATTAAAGCGACTGATTCAATCAACCAATGAGAAACGGATTGTAATTCTTTTCCTCACCGACAGATGTTTCCTCCATATGCCCGGGAAAAAGAACGAAATCATCCCCGGCATTAGTAAAGAGCACATCGCGGATAGAGCTGATCAGAACTTTATAGTTACCACCGGGTATATCTGTTCTGCCTACTGAATTGTGGAATATCAGGTCACCGCAGAAAACATTCTTATTCTTTTTGTCAATCAAGCAAACACTTCCCGGTGAATGGCCGGGAGTCTTGATGATTTCTAACTCAACGTTGCCAACTTTAATTTTTTCGCCTTGTTTCATAAATTCGTCAACAGCAGGAAGTGGCGGAATTTCAAGTCCGAAGAATCTCGCTTGTTCTCTGCTTCCTTCCAGAAGGAATAGATCATCCTCATTCATGCAAATGGGTTTGTTGAAAGTTTCCTTTGCAAAACTGTTCCCTAAAACATGGTCAATATGGCCGTGCGTATTTATTATTCTGGATATTGAGAGATCGTTTGCGCTCACGAAATCAGTAATCGCAGTTTTCTCTTCATCCGTAAATGCACCAGGATCAATTATCACGGCATCTTTGGATGACTCATCATAATAAATGTAGCAGTTCATGCTGAATGGATTTACTGTAAACTTTGCTGTTTTCAAGGTAATTAAATTGATTTTACTTTCTGTAAAAATTAATTTGCAATTGTATATATGAGTGAGCCGGACAAAATTAAGATAATCTCCAGTAACCGTAAAGCTAATTTTGAATACGAGATATTAAACAAGCTTGAAGCCGGAGTTGTTTTGACCGGCACGGAAGTAAAAGCGCTGAGAGAAGGAAAGGTAAATCTGCAGGATTCGTATGGAAGAGTAAAAGACGGCGAAGTCTGGATGATCAATGCTCATATCGATGAATACAAATTTGGCAACATTAACAATCACGAACCGCTCCGCAACAGGAAACTCCTTCTAAACAAAAGGGAAATCAGAAAGATCAGACAACAGCTTCAGGAAAAAGGTTTAACTCTTGTTCCCCTCAAGTTGTATTTCAAAGGATCACTCGTGAAGGTAGAGATTGGCATTGCAAAAGGAAAGAAACTATATGATAAACGTGAATCTGTCAAAAAAAGAGAAGTGGAAAGGAATCTAAGAAGAATATGAATTTTGCCCCGGCCAAAGAGCAATTTGACCTTGTAAAAAGAGGAACTGTTGAAATCATTCCTGAAGAAGAACTTTTTCGTAAGCTCGAAGTATCTGTCAAGTCAGGTAAACCACTTAACATAAAACTCGGATGTGATCCGTCACGACCCGATCTTCACATTGGACATGCGGTTGTATTGAATAAGCTCAGGCAATTTCAGGAGCTTGGTCACAATGCAATTCTGATTGTTGGCGATTATACCGCAATGATTGGAGATCCTTCAGGTAAGAAGAAAACCAGACCTCAGCTTACATTTGAAGAAACACGAGAGTTTGGAAAATCGTATTTCGAGCAGGCAGGAAAAATACTCGATATTTCCAAGACAAGAATTCTTTACAATTCAGAGTGGCTGGCCGGAATAACACTTAAGGATTTGATCGGTATCTTAAGTAAATTTACTGTCCAGAGGATTCTTGAGCGTGATGATTTTACAAACAGACTCAAAGAGCAGACAGAGATTTCGCTTCATGAAATATTATACCCGATCATGCAGGGTTATGATTCTTTTGCAATTGATGCAGATGTAGAACTTGGTGGCACCGATCAGAAGTTCAATAATCTAGTTGGAAGAGATATGCAGAAGAGATTTGGCAAAGACCAGCAGGTTGTTATTACAATGCCGTTGCTGGAGGGAACTGATGGGTCCGAGAAAATGAGCAAGTCACTGGATAATGCAATTGGAATTTCTGATCTGCCCAAGGATATTTTTGGCAAGACTATGAGCATTCCTGACACATTGATCTACAAGTATTTTGTATTGTGTACAAATGTCAGTGCGGAAGAATTGAAAGACATAAAGCTGACTTTGGAAGATGAGAACAACAATCCGAGAGACATGAAAAGGAAACTTGGAGTTGAACTTGTGAAAATGTACTACGATGAAGAGACTGCTTTGAGGACTATCGAAGAGTTCGATACAATTTTCATAAAGAAAGAAATTCCGGATGATATACCGGAACTCGAGATGACTGAGAATTCAGTCAGGCTTATAGACCTTCTTACTAATTCCGGACTTACGGATACAAAGAGCAATGCAAGGCGACTCATTGAGCAGGGTGCAGTAAATGTAAACGGAACTAAGTTGACAGACATTAATCAGATAATGGAAATACAGCACGGAATGATCTTCAAAGTTGGAAAGAGAAAATTTCTGAAGATCATAAAACAACAAACTAATTAGTAAATTTTAATTTACAGGAGACACGAAATTGTTCAAGCCGACAAAACTGTTTTTCACAAAAGGCGTTGGAAAACATAAGGATTACTTGCAGTCATTCGAACTGGCGCTGAGACAGGCCGGCATAGAGAAATGTAACATTGTAACAGTATCAAGCATTTTTCCCGGTGGCTGCAAAAGATTAACCGTTGAGCAAGGTATTCAGCTTATGGAACCCGGGCAGATCACTTTCTGTGTTATGGCCAGAAACTTCACAAATGAACCTAACAGATTAATTGCTGCATCAATCGGTGTTGCACTTCCTTCTGATGACAGTCATTACGGATATATTTCTGAACATCATCCGTTCGGCGAGCCGGAGAAAATTTCCGGGGAATATGCGGAAGACCTTGCGGCAACAATGCTGGCAACAACACTTGGAGTAGAGTTTGATCCTGAAACCGCATGGAATGAGAGAGAAAATCTGTATAAGCAGAGCGGAAAGATCATCAAGACATTCAACGTTACGCAATCTGCCGAAGGTGATAAGAATGGACTATGGACTACGGTGATCTCGTGCGTAGTATTTTTGCCGTAAATCAAAAAATTAAATAAAGTGTCCAATAAAATATTGTGGGGTGCATTAATCGGAGTCTCTGCAGCCGTAGCTGCAGCGCTGATATATGATGGACTCAGTGGCGGCGATGAGGAGGAAGTCATGTATGAAGACTATGAGAATGATGATATCATTGACAAAGCAAATGAATATCTTTCTGAAGCAAGGGTTAAGGCGCGCGAATTAGTTGACTATGCAAACAGAAAATCCGATGAACTGCTTGGTGAAGCAAACAGCATTCTGCTCATTGCAAAAGAGATGGCAGAGAGTGTTGTGTCTGGTGGTAATCCTGAAGCGGAAGAAGAACTCAATAATGCCAAAGCTGAAATTGAAAGACTGATCGGCGAATATCAGAACAAATTGAAACAGTAATTTACTTCAGCAATACAAGCTTCCCGACAGCCGAGTATCTTCCGGATTTTATTCTGAAAAAGTATGCTCCGGAAGAAAATCCATATGCATTCAGAATCTGGAAATTCCTTCCGGCATTCCTTAATTCATTCGAAATATATTTTACAATTTTGCCGGACAGATCATATATAACTATTTCTGTCAATCCGCTTTCCGGTAGAGCAAATCTTAAGGTTGTAACAGGATTAAAGGGATTTGGAAAAACAATAACTTCAATTGAAGAAGGAATAACATTCTCGATTGAGTTCCCTGCATGCGTCATTATTCCCAATGGCATGAAATCTACAAACCCCAGGACTGAGCTGTCCTGCTTATGAAATATATGAGCCTCGACAGTATCCGGATTGTCTGAGCCCCACCAGTTGTTTTCTGCTTTTATTGAATCAGGTGTATTGTTGTAAAGATCAAAGGTCTTACCGCTGTTTGAGTTCCAGTAAATTGCATTCAACCCGTCGTCCTGATTATTCGAATTGTCGAGATTACCCATATTTGGCTTAGCAGTACCTTGTATTGTAATTCCCCAGAGATTTCCCCGAATTTTGTTACCGGTTACAATGCAGACTTGTGAACTGGCCCCGTTGAAGTTAATTCCGCTACCACCGAGGTTAGGCAAGCCCTGAATATTATTGCTGTCAATTGTATTTCCTCTGATGATGATATTTGAACTGCCGCCTCCGACAGCTATTCCATACCTGTTCTTCCGGATAAGATTGTTCTCAATCAATGCGATCGGTATTGAACCAACAGGCAGAAGTGAGATGCCGCCGCAGTTGTCATATAAGCCGGTAATTGTATTGCCTCTGATCAGAAGAGTATCGCTTGCCGATGCGCCAAGATTGATCTGCGGCACATTTGCATTCTCCGTGTCATTCTCGTAAATCAGATTGCTGATTATCTTTGGTGAAGATGCAATGTTTGCTCCCGAGCCGATTGCAGATCGTCTGTTTCTGTATATTCTGTTATTGGAGATGATTGAATTTGAGCGGAATAATGAAATCGCATAACTTGAAAACATGCTGTTAAGCGTATTGAATCTTATCGTGCAGCTGTCAATGAGTATATTGCAATCAAGCATTCTTATTCCGTTGCCGTATTCAAATGTGGTCTTCCTCAGAATTGAGCCGTCACTCTGATCCTCATACTTCAGACCAAGAAACTTCTGAGATGTGTCTATTGCAGTAATGGTGCCTGCAGATGAGGGATCAATAATCAGAACTCCAAAGATATCAATGAATACCTGTGAGGCAAGTTTCATGACAAAGTCTGTTTTCACTCTAACAGTATCACTCCCCGAAATGGTAATCGTATCGTTCACGAAATAGCTGCCGGAAGAAAACGTCACATCGCCTGCAGAGTTTGCAACGAGACTGTCTAAGTTCCATATTTTTCCTGTTCCGGGTGTTGAATAGTTTCCAAGAGATATCTGTGAGGCGGTGAAGAAAAGAATTGCAGCCAATATGAGTTTTTTCAATGCCGTAGTTTTTCTTGAAATTAGTAAATTTACTCTTTGCTTATTAATGACTAATTTTTTCCTAAAATATAAATGAACATACCCTTCAGAAATCTTCCGGGATACAATGAGTTATTCCTCGATTATATAGATGACTTTGATTCTGTGCGCCGGTTTTATGAGTATGACTTTAACCTGAGTGAGGATTTCCGCAAATGCATCGAACTTGCATCCGAAAACTACAGAAACAACAGGCCATTTCTGAGAAAGGACCTGACATCAATTCTTTCAGAGCAAAACTCTGCTTTCGGGTCCGGACAAAAGACATTTGATAATATTACAGCTCTCAATGACAGCAATACATTTGCTGTTGTTACCGGTCAGCAGGCAGGTTTGCTTACGGGACCACTTTATACCATAATCAAAGCGCTCAACACAATTCAACTTTCCGAAAAATTGAATCTCGATTTTCCGGAAAATGATTTTGTTCCGGTCTTCTGGATGGATACAGATGATCATGACTTTCTGGAGATCAACAATCTCTCTGTAATCTCAAAGGAAAACGAGCTGAAGAAGTTCAGTTATTTTGAGAAGGGAATTGAAGAAGAAAAATATCTCAAACCTGTCGGAAATCTTTTATATGACAAGGGAATTGATGAACTTGTTAGCGAGCTTTCGGTATCTTTAGGAAAGACAGATTTTTCGGAATCATTGTTTGAGAATATCTCACTTGCATACAGAGCCGGCAATTCCGTTAAACAGGCATTCGGAATATTTATCAATTCTGTAATTGGAAACAGTGGAATTGTACTCGTAGATCCTTCCGACCCAAAAATAAAGAATCTCATTAAGCCGGTTTTCGAAAGAGCACTCACATCATCTGCACAGCTTGCAGAGAAAGTGATTGGCACTACAGTTGACCTCGAGGCATCACATATTGCGCAGGTAAAACCTAAACCGATAAATCTTTTCTATATCCATGATGGAAACAGATATCTGATCGAACCAAGGGATGGCGGTAATTATGCACTCAAGAATTCAAGGCAAAAGTTTACAAAGGAAGAAATGTACAGCATGCTGGAGACTTCGCCCGAAAGATTCAGCTGGAATGTGATTACGCGTCCGGTCTGTCAGGATTTTCTTCTGCCAACTGTTGCATACATTGGTGGTCCGTCCGAAGTGTCATACTTCGCTCAGCTTCGTGAGGCTTACAAAGTATTTGATATGACCATGCCTGTGATCTATCCGCGAACTTCAGTTACTTTGCTTGACGGAAGAACAAATTCGTTTATGGAAAAGAATGAAGTTGAGTTCAGGGAGTTGTTTGATGAAAGGGAAGTGATAAGAACAGTAGTGAAGAAATCCACTGACAAGAACCCCGAGGATATTTTCTCAAAGATCAAGGATGAGATTAATGCCGTTTTCTATACATATGACAAAGAGCTTTCTTCAATTGATGTCAATCAAGCTTCTGCATTCGCAAAGCGCTGCACTCAGTTTATCGAGTCGCTCGATGTTGCAAGAGACAAGTTCATTTCTGCACAGGAAAGACAAAATGAAGTCATAACCGGTCAGCTTAGAAAAGTGCTGATGAACGTCAATCCGGGCTCCTTGCCGCAGGAGCGATTGCTGAATATTTCAATGTTCATAAACAAGTATGGCGAGGCCTTAATTGACACGCTTCTTACTGAGATTTCCATAGACACATTCATGCACCAGACAATTGATCCTTCTCCGAAAAGGGAATGAATTCAGCCCGAGGTAATCCCAATAAAATTCTGATTATCAGATTCTCCTCACTTGGAGATATAATACTTTCGTTTCCATTACTGAAAAAACTACGGAGGCAGTATCCTCATGCTCAAATTGACTTTGCAACAAAGCCTGAATTTAAAGAAGCAGTTGAACTTTGTGGAATCGTAAACAGAATTCTCTTACCCGATAAAGGGTTGCCAGCTCTAAGAAGCGAGATAAAGAATGAACAATACGACATCATCTTGGATATCCATAACAATTTGAAGAGCATTTTTGTAAGCTCTTACAACTCTGATTCAGTCAGAAGATTCAGGAAGAATCATTTCAAGAAATTTGTACTTGTTAACGGTGGAATCAACTTGTATGACGAGATCATACCCGTCTATAAAAAATATTTGCTCACTGCCGAAGAAGAGATTGCCAATCAGGGATTTAAATTTGAAACTACAGATTTGAATCAGGAAGAAATAAAAATCCCCAAAGGCAAATACATAATAATCGCTCCCGGCTCAAGACATTTTACAAAGACATACCCTGCAGAGAAGTTTGTGAGTTTCATAAAAACACTTGAGCAAACAGAAGTTGTATTAGTCGGTTCAGGTTCAGATAAAGATACTCAGGTCTGCTCTTATATTGAAAAGGAATGCAAAAGGATTACAAACTTTTGCGGAAAACCTAATCTAAAGCAACTTGTTTATCTCATCCGGAATTCGGATATGGTGATATCAAATGATAGCGCGATCATGCATCTTGCAGAGGCATTGAACAAAAAAGCAGTTGCAATCTTTGGAAGTACTGTTAAGGAATTTGGATTCTATCCACAGCTGGCATCTTCAATTGTTTATGAACAGAGTGGCTTGCAATGCAGACCGTGTTCGCACATTGGACTTAACGAATGTCCGGTAAACTCATTTTTTTGTATGGAAAGAACTTACATTGAAAAAGATAAACTTGAATTAAAATAAAGACACAAATGGGCAAGATAACATTGAAAAAGAACGAAGAACGAAGACTGAATGCAGGACATCAGTGGATATTCAGCAATGAGATTGATAATATTGAGGATTTAAGTGAGGACATTTGCATTTGCAGTTTGCATGACAACCGCGGCAGTTTTCTGGGAAAAGGATTTTATAACAAGCATTCTTTGATAGCTTACAGACATCTTACTGCCAAAGATGAAGAGATAGATGAAAAGTTTTTCTTCAAGAGGCTAAGCAAGGCAAATGCACTCAGAAAAAGATTTAAGCCGGACAGCAATGTTTACAGGCTTTCGAACGGAGAAGCAGATCTCTTGCCGGGACTCATCATAGACAAATACAATGATAAGTATTCTGTGCAGATTTTTTCTGCAGGGATGGATAGGATGATCGGGGTCATATGCAATGTGCTTACAGAAAATTTCAAAGCAAAGCTGATAGTTGAAAAGAATATGAACTCCATGCGCAACCTCGAGGGAATAGACCAAAGGGAAGGGGTTTTGTTTTCTGAACCTGAGAATATGGAGACAGAATTTGAATGTGAGATTGACGGAATCAAATATTCAATTGACTTGCTCAAAGGACAGAAGTCCGGATTCTATTTGGATCAAAGCGAGAACAGAACTTTGATCAGAAAGTATTTTCGAGAAGGTGACATTGTCTTGGATCTGTTTTGTAATGATGGCGGATTTGCACTTAACGCTGCACACTCAGGTGCAGGTGAAATTACGGCGGTTGATTCTTCCAATATTGCTGTTGAACGAACTCTTAAGAATTTTGCTCTCAACGGATTTAAGGCTCCGGAAGTAATTGCGGCGGATTGCTTTGACTATATTAATGATCTGTTTCAGACCAACAAAAGATTTGACCTTATAATTGTTGATCCGCCATCATTTACAAAGAGTAAGAAAGCAGTAAGGCAGGCTATCAGAGCATATATGGAACTAAATTACAAGTGTATGAGATTATTGAAACCGGATTCACTGATGTTCAGTTTTTCATGTTCTCACCATATACATGAAACGGCATTTGAAGAAATGTTGGCTGATTCCGCATCAAAGGCCAAAAGGACCATACAGTTGCTAGAAAAAAGGACTTGTTCATTCGATCATCCGATTCTTCCTCAAATGCATGAAACTTCCTATTTGAAAGGCTTTTTGGTAAGAGTGATTTAAATTTGCATTAAAATTTCTTGGCATAAGAATTATATTTGAACACATTAAAAAAGGCAAATCGCCTACAAATACATAAAACTAAGGAGAATAATTTGAAAAGGTTTCTTTCATATCTAATGCAAATGTCTGCAATTGCATTGATAGCTGTTTCAATTTATAGTTGTTCAGAAGATGACGATCCTGTAACACCTGTGGGACCGGATGCAAAATCTATCAATGGCACCGTGAATTTCGTTGATGCAAACTTCGTTCCGGGTGGGGGAGTATATTTAATCTCAGCGTATCCCGCTTCGGGTTGGCCTCCAACGGGTGGTCCGGCTGCATATGATACGATCAATGTGACCGGCTCAACTACAAGTTATGCTTATAAACTTGTTGATCTAAATCCGGGAAGTTACGTTGTTTCTGTTGGGTACAGAAAGATTACGGGTGGTCAAAGCCCGATCATGTCTGTTTACGGATGTGACACGGCCAGATTCCTCAATGGTGCGGGTTCAACCTGTTTCTTAAATCCGCCTCTTAAAGCGACAATAGGTTCTAACAACGAAGGAACTGAAGGCATAAACATGCTTTCATGGGCTGATACAACAAAAAAGGTGTATTGATCTGATGTTGTTTTCTTCTAAAATTCTTAGTGGAAACCAAAACAAAGGCAGAATCCGCTTAATGCGGGTTCTGCTGTTTTTTTTCGCGTATATTATCTTGTGCGGCACAGTCAAGGCATCTAATAACTATGGAGCATTGTCAGGTAAAGTTATAGACAAGGAGAACAATACAATACTCTCACTTGTAACAATTAAGGCGTTCAAGGAAAACTCTAGTGAATTTATTCAGACCACTTCGGATATTTCCGGAGCATACATGTTTGCAAGACTCGATGAAGGCATGTATGAAATCAGAGCAAAACTAATTGGTTATAAAGATTTTTCCGCAAAGATATACATTCAGCAATCTGCTTCCAAAGAACTTGATATTTTCATGGAGGTTTCAGGAATAGAGATTGAAAAGATCAATGTTACTTCCACAAAGACCGAGATTACGCTTCAGCAAACGCCCTCATCAATCTCAATTGCTAATGCAGAAGAGACCAGTAAGAAGAATATTCTCACTTTTGATAATATTTTGGAGGAAGTTCAGGGAGTGACTGTTAGCCGTTCAAGCGGTATAAATGTCAGCTCTCTGTCTATAAGAGGTTCATCTGACGTTGCAGGAGGCGGAATTGGAAATAGAGTACTTCTTCTTTTGGACGGCAGACCTTCTCTTACCGGTGACTCAAAAGGTGCTTTGTGGTCATTGATTCCTGTATCAATAATAGAGCGAACAGAAGTCGTCAAAGGCGCTTTCTCTTCGCTTTACGGTTCAAGTGCCATCGGTGGTGTGGTTAATGTGATAACTAAAAAGCCAACTTATAAAGCATTTACCGGAATCAATCTCAAGTATGGATTTTACGAGAAACTCAACGATAGCCTGGGCTTTACAGATAACATGCAGTCATTTTCGGGCGCAGACATAATACACAGTAATACTCATGATAAGTTTTCTTATTTGCTTAACTTTAACTATCTGGGTAACGATGGACATTCACAACAACAAAAATATGACTTCTTTGGACTCATAGGAAAGTTCACTTATGATCTTCTCAGTAATAGGGACCTGGAAGTTACACTGCAATACACGGACTCCGATAGTGATTTTCCCCACTACTGGAGAAAGGATGCAGGACAAGTAGCAGAGCCATACAAGGTTGCTGATTATTATCTCGGCGATCTCATAAAGAAGAAGACTAACAGCTATGATCTTTCTTACAGAGCAGTTCCAAATGCTAATTCAAAGTACACTACCCGATTCTATTATTACTATCTCAACAGCAATTCAATTTATAATCCGAATAATCCGGTCTCAATAGAGTTTGCAGATTCCGGTGCAGCTCTGAATACATTCATAGATTCATACAACATTGGAAATATTTCCCAAGCGGATTTTCAGATCGGCAAATCCAATTACTTGATTGCCGGGCTGGATTTTCAGATGAATATTGTGAAGTCTGATCCAGAGGAAATCCTTTACGGAAATCAGCAAATGAATAATTTTGGGATTTTTGCGCAGGATCAGATAAAAATGATATCCGACAAGAACGGAAATGCACTGCTTGTCTCCACAATAGGTGCCAGAGCAGATTACAACAAAGTAATTTCCGGCATAGAATCATTTCAGTTAAGTCCGAAGATTTCATTTGTCTATACACCGGAATTAAGTAATAATATCTGGGACAACACAGCCTTCAGGCTGCTTGCGGGCAGAGCCTTCAGAGCTCCATCCATTGCGGAGATCTATTTTAAGAAGGAACTTTTCGGTGGAATTGATTTCACTTATAATCCAAATCTCAGACCGGAAGATATGATCTCGGCAGAGATTGGGTTCAGAAAGCAATATCTTAACAGGTTTACATTTGACATGTCACTCTTCTACAATTTTTATAATGATCTTATTCAGTACGTTAATATCGGAACAAGCTTATATGGACCGTTTCAGGTTCAGAATTTAGCCAAAGCTCAAATCAAGGGGTTTGAAGCATATATAGATTATAACTCAACGATGAAACTTGGGGAAAAAGACTTTTCATATTATTTCAATGTAGGTTATACCTATTTGGATGCCCGCGATTTGTCTTCGGAAAGAGAAAATGACTTTCTGCCTTATAAACCTTCTCACAATTTCAACTTCACTGCTAATATGGGTTATAGCGGTTTTGATCTGAATATAAATGGAAGATATCTGAGTGCAATAGATGAAGTTCTGTTTTATGACCTTGAAGAACCTGATGCATATTTTCTGCTTAATGCGAAGCTGAGCAAGAGCTTTGGAAAAGTAATAGCATTTATAGCTGCCAATAACATACTGAATTCATCATACCAGGAACTTGAGAGAATTCAGGCACCGAACAGAAACTATACCACCGGAATATCGCTGGAATTCTGAGTACATTCCGGCGAACGCTGTTGTAACATTCAAAAACCCAAACAACTCAATCTCATTCTAAGTATTGAATGGACAGTAATACTGATAAGTATAAACACACATGCAATATGAGTATGTTTACTCATATTCATTGAGTGTAGACCTCTATGTCAGCTCAATCTCTTTCTGCCTATTTTTGTAATGAAGCTTGGATGGCTTTATCACTTTCGAACCGCTGCAATTTACTGCGTTTCAAAGCTTCCATTTTTTGCCCCGCTTCACTTTGTTCCGGCCCCAAACCGGAACTTTCCTTTTATGTGAAAATTTATTACTCTTTCATTATACCTTTGAAATCCTCACCCGCATGGCATATTTTGCAAAGTTTGAAAAGTCATTGCAATATCAGACAATCGTATTGACACAATCTTTCTCAAAATTATTACTTAAAATAAACAAAAGACAATTGAGACTTAAACTGCCGTTATCGAAAAATTCTGGTTTGAAGGCAATTTTTTTAATTCTTGCTGTATTGATGCTCTGTAATTCACAAATACAAGCACAAGGTTGCAGTGATGCTGGTTTCTGCACCGTGCACGGCCTTAATGCTGATAATCAGCAGACATTATTGATGAACAATGTGAGAGTAGGAGTGAATAACGGAAAGGGTGACAATGATATAAAGATCTGGAGTACTTACTTTGAGTATAGCAGACTGTTGAGTAAGAGTTTCAGTCTCGGAGCAAAGATTACGTATATTTCCGAATCTACACCGTCTTTATCAAACAGCGGCGCTTCTGATATTTTTCTGAGTGGAAATTATGTCATGGAGAACAATCTAAATATTGTAGCCGGTGTGAAAATTCCTCTGAATAGCGCTGATACTAAATTTGACAGTCTGAATGTTGGGCTTCCGATGGGCTTTCAAACAAGTCTTGGAACGTTTGACCTGATACTCGGCTTCGGCTACAAAATTAATGACTTCAAGATTGACTTTGGATATCAGCAACCGTTGAGCCAGAACAGTAATACATACTTGTCAACCAGCTTTCCTCCGGGTGCTCCATTTGGACAGTATCTGTCAACGAACAAGTTTGAAAGAAAACCCGACATTCTGCTTAGAGCCGCTTATGATTTCAGACCATCAAAGAATTGGATAATTACTCCCGGAATTCTACCGATAATGCATCTTGGAAATGATCAGTTTACCGACAGTTCAGGTGCAGTGCAGACAATTGATGGTTCGGAAGGTTTAACATTCAATGCCAGCCTCATTGTAGAGTATGTCATCAACCGGAACAATTCAATTGTGTTCGGAGCTGCCGGACCGCTCGTCACAAGAGATTCACGACCCGACGGATTAGGCAGAAAGTATTTGCTGAACCTGGATTATAAGATAGCATTCTAACAGACGCAGTAAAAATTTGTTACGCGGTATTTCGTTTCACGAAGTTCAAAAAGATCCGCTTTCTATAATCAAAACCATTCAACAATGTCAACAATTGTTCAAAAAGCTGCAAGCAGTGTAAAGAACTGGTGGATTTACCTTATTATCGGCGTATTTCTGATTTTAAGCTCAATCTATATTTTCATGACTCCATTGGCAAGTTTCGTTTCTCTTGCATTAGTGTTTTCCATTATGATGCTTTTTGACGGCATTGGAACGGTCATCACATCCATAACTAACAGAGATATTATTAAGGGTTGGGGATGGCATTTAGCTATAGGTCTTATAGGCACTTTGATTGGAGCAGGGCTTATTTCTCACCCTGCTGTTACAATGATCATATTGCCTTTTTATGTTGGTTTCTGGACTTTGATGAAAGGAAGTTTTCTTATTGGCATCTCATTTGACATGAAATCAAATGATTCAGGCAGTTGGTGGATGATGCTCATATTTGGAATACTTGTTTCGGTCTTTGCAATGCTGATGATACTTAATCCGTTCTTTGGAGCATCAGCTATTGTCAATCTTACTGGAATGACAATCTTATTAACGGGACTTGCACTTGTATTTCTTTCATTTAAACTCCATCACATCAAGGGAAATATTAAGGAGCTGAAGGAAAATTTAAAAGAAAAGATCTCAGGGTTGAAGTAACAGAGTCAGCTGTAATGCAGAAGTCGTTGAGTCAATTTCATAGGTCAATGAATTCAAAAGTGCGGAAGAGAATCTTTTCCGCACTTTTTATATTACCCCAGATGAATTAATGAATGAATGAAAGTCTCAGGTTATTTTACGAACATCATATTTCTTACATCTCTATAATCACCGGCCTTCAAAATGTAATAGTAAATTCCGCTTGATAAACCTTCACCGGAAAAATCAACCGAATAATTTCCGGGAAGTACAACTTCGTTTATAAGTGTTGAGACTTTGTTTCCCAAAGCATTGTAAATCTCCAGTTTCACGTCTGCCCGTTCAGGAATTGCAAAGTTAATCCTGGTAGTTGGATTGAACGGGTTAGGATAATTCTGACCCAGTTCAAAATTTACCGGCGTCTGTCCTGAAATAGGTTCAATTGCAACAGGCGGATTTGAAAGTTCTTTAACTGCACCGGGTATAAAGAATGCAACAGGAAATCCTACTCCTGTTAAATCAACATTGACACTTGGCACGACATCCCTGATTATCCAAATACCGGAAGCAATATATACTGTGTCAGGTCTGGTTACGATCGGAACATATACAGTTGGAAACGGAGGGATGCTGATTCCGTAACTGAGAATTGCAGAAATGATGAACTTCTTTGCGAGATACGTTCCGTTTACTGTAGTTACATTCTGATCATTCAGTCTTCTGCCGGTTGAAGAAACCCGGATGGGATATTGCGTGCCGCTTATTGTAATGGTTGTGTCCCTTGAAAGAAAAGTATAATTTGTGTTCACTGTCTGTGCAAAGCGGTATGTCTCATACCACCCGTCAAGTGATCTCAAGAATGCAATTAAGGTAGAATCGAGTATTGTTAATGAATCCAATAATCCAAGTAAATTAATATAGCTGGATGCATTTGTACCCTGAAAATTGTAATACAGAGAGTCGGTATATGGTGATGGCTGACCAATTGACAGAAGGCCGGACTTTGACAGGACCTTGCTTGCAGTAAGCCCCTGATAATTTGTAACAGCAGCAAAAGAATCAATCTGATAAGTTCTCAGATTCTCAATAGGATTATTCAGCGAATCAAGAGGAGTATTGCTGTAATACCATTTGTAACCCGTTGAGGGTGGAAAGTAAGTCGATGCATTCTGTGCTTGCACAATCTGTGAAATAAAGATCAGCAACAAAGTACTCAATAATCTGGTAATCATGGTTGTATAATTTATTATGATGAAAATTATCAATACCAATGACGTAAAGCAAAATCAAAATTTTTCTTTGCATATGAAGTTACTTTGATTATACATATACTTGCCGTTGAAAAAATCTCACAAATGAAAATAGGGGACTACACAATACTACCGGTACAGACCGGACTCTTCAAGCTAGACGGCGGCGCCATGTTCGGAGTTGTTCCAAAAAATCTATGGCAGAAGAGCAATCCTTCTGATGAGCAAAACAGGATTGACATGTGTACAAGAGCACTGCTTCTGATTTCTGATAAGAAAAAAATACTTGTTGATACAGGAATTGGATATAAACTCGCCGAAAAGCTTAACTCAATTTATGCAGTTGATTTCAGTGAATATACTCTTGAGAAAGGACTGAGCGTTTACGGATTATCAAAATCAGACATTACCGATGTTATACTTACTCATCTTCATTTCGATCATGCCGGAGGCAATACAATATTTGACGAAAATAAGAATGCAGTCCCGGCATTTCCAAACGCCGTTTACCATGTTCAGAAAGAGCAGTATGAATGGGCATTAAATCCGACTGACAGAGACCGTGCAAGCTTTTTTCCGGAAAATTACAAGCCACTCGAAACAGCCGGCAGGCTGGCTTTTACAGAAGGTGAGCACGAGTTCGATGAGTTCATTACGCTGCTCCCTGTAAACGGACATACCAGCCATATGCAGCTTGTTAAGCTCACTGACGGAGAAGAGACATTATTGTATCTTGCAGATCTTGTTCCGACTGCCGGACATATTCCTGCTCCTTTTATAATGGGTTATGATTTGTACCCGCTTACCACTCTAGATGAAAAGAAGAAGTATCTTAAATTGATTGCCGATAATAAATGGACAGTTGTTTTCGAGCACGATCCTTACAATGAATGCGCAAAGATTGCTTTTGACGGAAAGAATTATTCGGCTGTTGAAAGATTCAACCTAAATGACAGATAAGAATATCCTAAATGAATTTTTCTGTCTTCGATTACGGTGTTGTAGTAATTTACATGGTCGCAGTTGCTGCTGTAGGCATAATTTCATCGGGGAAACAAAAATCTGCCAACGACTACTTTCTCGGCTCAAAGAAAATCCCATGGTGGGCAGTATGCTTTTCGGTTGTTGCCACTGAAACAAGCACGCTGACATTTATCAGCATTCCGGGGCTTGCATATCTGACCAATATGAATTTTCTTCAGCTTGCAATGGGCTTCATTATTGGAAGAATCATTGTAGCAGCTATTTTTATTCCGAGATATTATGCGGGAAACCTTGAGACTGCATATCAATTTCTCGGCAACAGATTCGGTGAGCCAATGAGAAAATATGCTTCGGTAACTTTTATAGTTTTAAGAATTTTTGCAGACGGAGTCAGACTGTTTACTACAGCCATACCGGTTAAGTTTATAACAGGACTTGGATATACTGAATGTATTCTAATTGTCGGAGTTATAACTGTTGTTTACTCTTACATTGGCGGGATTAAGGCAGTTATATGGACAGATGTAATTCAAATGTTCGTTTATATGTTTGGAGCAGCAGTTTCATTTGTTATAATTTTGCAAATGCTCCCGGGCGGGTGGGATGATGTATTGAAGTTTGCAGTTCCGGCAGACAAGTTTCAGATCTTCTCGATGCCAAAGAGTTTTGCCGATATGTTTACCGGAGGTTACAATATTTTCGGCGGACTCCTGGGCGGTGCCTTTCTTGCCATGGCATCACATGGAACAGATCAGATGATGGTGCAAAGACTGCTCACATGCAAAGATGTTGCTTCTTCCAAGAAGGCAGTTGTACTCAGCGGAGTTATCGTTTTCTTCCAGTTTGCTGTCTTCCTTATCATTGGAATAATGCTTTATTCATTATATGAGGGAGCCGACTTTAAGAGTCTGAGCATGAACGGAAAGAGTCTTACAAAGTCTGACGAGATCTTCCCAATGTTCATTGTAAGCAGCTTGCCTGTGGGAATTGCCGGACTCATTGTGGCAGGATTGCTCTCTGCATCCATGTCAACTCTGTCATCAGTTTTCAATTCACTTGCTTCCACAACTATCTTTGACCTAATGAAGGGGAGCAAGTTGTTCACTTCCGAGGAACAGAAGCTTAAGTATTCCAGACTCGCAACTCTCTTCTGGGCTGTTGTCATAATGCTTACCGGTTTATTGTTTGAAAGCGAAACTAATCCGGCGGTTGATTTTGCACTTAGAATTCAGTCATTGATATATGGCGGATTACTGGGAGTGTTTTTAATAGGAGTGCTTATGAAATCTGCTGATCTTAAAACTGCTCTTATATCTTATACGATGGCAATTCTGGTTTTGGTAACTCTGTTCTTGCTTCCTAAGTTTGGATTAATGCCTGCGCTGAATCTCACTTGGTTTACTTTCTTTGGAGTCATAGTTGCATTCGTCACTGCTTTTCTTACCATTAAGTTTAGAAGATCCTGACAAATAATCAAACTGAACATATGAAAAATATTTTTCAGCTCCCTCATTTCGCATATCATGTTTGCCGAAGTTGCACTTGATCTTCCGCTATATTCCCTGTTTACTTATTCCATACCGGATCACCTTACAGATGAAGCCTCAGCAGGAAAACGGGTTGTTATAACTTTTGGTAAAAGAACGGTCACCGGAATCATAGTCAGCCTTTCGCAGAGCACTCATTTGAAAAAAGTGATTCCCATTAAGTTCATTTCTGACAAGACTCCGGTCATCAGTCGGGAGCTTCTTTCATTCTGCAAGTGGATCTCAGACTATTACATTGCGCCTCCGGGCGAGGTGCTCTTCTCATGCGTTCCGAGGAAATCAAATCTCTCATCTAAAATAAAATATGAACTCAGTGATGGCGCAAAGGTAACATTTGCCGCTGCAGGATTGAGAAGCAGAATTTATGATGAGATCATAAATGTCTTCTCCAATTCTGATGAAAAAACATTGACGGTAAAACAAGTTGAGAAACGATCCGGCTTGTCAAATCTCAAGAAATACATGGAGAATCTTTCTGATAAGAAAATTCTTTCAGAGGAAACAGGATATGAACTTCCTACTAAAGAAAAATTTGAGAAGATAGTTGGCAGAGGTAAGGAATTACATGACTTCGAAATGATTCTTAAAGATCACAAACTGCGCTCTTCAAAATATTTTGAAGCTGTAAAAATTGTTGATGAAAAGAACAGAATTGATTACAAAAATCTTTCAGCAGAGACCGGAATTACATTGTCTCAGTTGCTTACACTTTCTGAACTTGGAATCGTAAGTGTAACCGACAAGCGTGTAATGCGTGAGCATGAAGGTGAATATGAAGAGTTGAAGAAAGATATTGAACTGAATGAACATCAACAAAACGCTCTTGATAAAATATCAGAGAGCATTGAGATAGGCGATTTCAAATCTTATCTGCTTCATGGAGTAACTGGAAGTGGCAAGACAGAAGTATATATCAAGGCTGCATCAAAGTGTATTGAATCCGGAAAGACTGTGATAGTTTTGGTTCCGGAAATTTCTCTTACCCCGCAACTCATACACAGATTCAAAGTTGTGTTCAAAGAAACAGTAGGCACAATTCACAGTAAACTTTCTGAGGGTGAAAGACTTGATACATTCGACAGAATCTTGAGCGGTGAAATCAAAATTGTTATAGGGGCAAGGTCAGCATTATTTGCGCCACTTAAGAATATAGGACTGATAGTAGTTGATGAAGAACATGACAGCTCTTACAAGCAAGAAACTTCACCAAAGTACAACGGACGTGATGCAGCAGTTTACAGAGCGAGTCTAAACAGTGCAGTAGTTCTGCTTGGCTCAGCAACGCCATCCATGGAATCTTATCACAATGCAGCAACAGGGAAATACACGTTGGTACTTCTTCCCGAGCGCGTATCCGACAGCATAATGCCGGAGATAAGAATTGTGGATTTGAGTGACAAAGATTCCTTTGATGAAGAAGAGAAAAAGGATTTTTTGGAAACACTTGAGAAATCGAGAGTGAGATTTCTATCAAAGGAAATGATCTTTGAAATAGGCAGAAGATTGTTATTAAAGGAAAACATAATTATCCTTCAGAACAGGAGAGGTTATCACTCATATCTGGAATGCAGATCATGTTCCAGTGTAGAAATGTGCGAGAGATGCCACATTGCTCTGGCTTATCACAAAGAAGCAGGTTTGATGAAATGCCATTACTGCGGATACTCCAGAGTTTATACTGCTTTATGCTCGAAGTGCAATTCAAGGGCTATAACTCCAAAGGGCGCAGGCACAGAGAGGGTTGAAGAAGAACTTCAGAAACTGTTTCCGAGGGCGGTCATAGTTAGAATGGATTCTGACACACTGACATCCCGTAAAAAGTATGAAAAAATTCTCAAAGATTTTTACGATGGTAAGATAGATATTCTTACAGGCACGCAAATCATTTCAAAAGGTTTAGATTTTCCAAATGTGACACTGGTCGGCGTAATCAATGCAGACATTGGCTTGCTGAATCCTGACTTTCGTGCAACAGAAAAAACATTTCAGATACTTACGCAGGTATCGGGAAGAAGCGGAAGGAGCAATAAGAGGGGAGAAGTTCTGATACAGACGAATCATTCTGATTACTTTGTATTCGGGTCAGTGAAGGCACATGACTATGAGGGTTTTTACAAGCGCGAGATCAGATTAAGAAGAGAATTAAGCTATCCTCCGTTCAGCAGAATAGCGTTAGTAGAAATAAAGAGTGAAAATTTGAGTCAGGCTGGTAGTTCTGCAAAAGACCTCTTCACATTCATTACTCAAACAGATAAAAAAAAGATCCTGAACACTTTCCCGCCGGTACAACCGCTGTTCTCAAAACTTAAGGACAAGCACAGATTTCATATTATGATAAAATCACCAAAAGACAAAGATCCTGCCGGAAATTATCTTGCATCAGTATTGAGGAAAACAAGACATCATTCTATAAGTGAAATTTCAAGATCTGTTATTGTAACGATTGATGTGGATGCGGTAAATCTGATGTGAAGGCGGAACAAGTACCCCTGCAAGGATTCGAACCCTGACCAAAGGTTCCGAAGACCTTTGTGCTATCCTTTACACCACAGGGGCATGATTAATTCCGTGCAAATTTACATTAATAAGTGAAAAGTTGAAAGTTGAAAGATCATTGCTTTGCATTGCCAAATTTTATTTCGACCTCCTGAAAACTGAGTTAATAACATTCTATGAATTAACTCTGACGTGCTAACTTATTTTAAGACAAATCACGTCTTATTTTTGGAACAACGCCGTTTTTGTATGTATTTATAAAATCTAATTGGATTTTACTAATCAGTTTCCGTATTTTTACAAAATTTTTCTTACTAAGCAAAACATAATCAATGCCTAAATTTTGGCTTACAGTCATTTTCTGTATTCTCATTTCAACCTCTGTTTTTTCTCAGCTTCCGAATCAAAATACATACCTGTTAAGAAATATAGACGCATACTCCGCTTATTCAGCACTGTGGGGTTACACGGCTCCCAATGGAAGAGAATATGCAATTCTCGGAACACAAACAGGTACATCTTTTGTCGATATAACTGATTCCGCAAATATTCGAGAAGTCGATTTTGTTTCCGGTATAAACAGCGGGTGGCGAGAAATGAAGACTTATTCGCATTACGCTTATGTTGTTTCAGAAGGAACAAACAGCAAACTTCAGATAATTGATCTTCAGTATCTTCCGGATTCTGTAAGTCTTAAATCTGTTTGGTCTTATCCAACATATACTAAGACTCACTCAATATCCCAATCGGGTCACTACCTTTTTCTGAACGGCGGCAACGCTACTGCAAACGGGGGAGTCACGGTTGTTGATGTAATTGATCCGTTGAATCCTGTGAAACTCGGACAATGGAGTACTGAATATGTCCACGACTGCCGTGTGCTAAATGATACTATATGGGCTGCAAATATCTATACAGGAAAGATGACAATCATCAATGCAGGAAATAAGAGTAGCCTGCAAACAGTTCGTTCATGGCAGGCATATCCAACTCAAGTGGTTTCTACTCACAACGCGGCAATTACGGATGACAGAAGCCACATTCTGACCACAAATGAACTTGCCAATCCAGCAGGAAAGCTTTTTGTATGGGATATACGCGACCTTGAAAGCATTACAAGAGTTGCTGAGTGGCAACCAACAGGAATTACGAATTCGATTGTACATAACGTTGAGATATACGGAAACTTTGCCGTGATTGCTCATTATACTGCAGGCATAAGAATAGTAGATATTTCAACACCATCTTCACCAACTGAGGTTGCCTGGTATGACACATATCCAAATAACAACAACAATAATTTTAACGGATGCTGGGGTGTTTATAAATTCTCCTCAGGAAAGATTATCGGTTCTGATATGAGCAGCGGACTTTTTGTCATCAAGACAAATTTTCCAATGACAGGAACTTCAAATTACTCAACTTCAAATCCTGAGCAATTCAGTCTGGAACAGAATTATCCGAATCCATTCAATCCTTCTACATCAATCCGATTCTCACTTAAGGAGAATTCTAATGTGAAACTGAGCATATTTGATTTGAAGGGCGCAGAGGTTGCCAAACTTGTAAATGACAGAAGAGATGCCGGTAATTACGAAGTCAAGTTTGATGCTGCTAAACATGGACTTACCAGCGGAACTTATTTTTACAGAATGGATATAATCGGTTTTAACGGAAGATATTCCGAAACAAAAAAAATGATCTTAACAAAATAAAATTCACCCCAAAAAAAAATGAAAAAGATCCTTCTTCTGTCAATTGTACTTTCCTTTTTTCTATTCGCCGATAACTCGCAGGCACAGTTGCCAAATCAGAACATGTATCTGCTCAGAAATCTGAATCAGCACCCGAGCGGACAGACCCTCTACTCTGCAATTTGGGGTTATAGGGCTCCTGATGGCAGAGAGTATGCAATACTGGGTTGTGCAACAGGAACAGCTTTTGTTGATGTCACTGATTCTGCAAACATACGCGAAGTAGGTTTTGTGTCAGGACCAAGTTCTAACTGGAGAGAAATGAAAACATATTCTCACTATGCCTACATTGTGTCAGAAGCAAACAACAGCGGAGTTCAGATAGTTGATCTTCAGTATCTGCCGGATTCAGTGCATTTTGTTAAAAAGTTTGTTCCGCCTCAGCACAGTACCACACATACTATTTCTCAGTCAGGTCCATACTTATACTTGAGCGGTGCCAATTCCAGTTTTGTATCTAATGGAGGTATAGCCATTCTTGATCTTACTGTCGATCCGGAAACTCCTGTTTTGCGTGGCAAGTGGACAAGTTTTTATGTGCATGATTGCAGAGTAGTAAATGATACAATTTGGACTGCTAATATTTATGATGGTAACATATCTATTGTGAATGCGACTAACAAGAATTCCATGTCAACAATAGCGACTTTCAGTAATTTGCCAGGCTCAGGTCCGCACAATACAGCACTCACATCAAACAATAAAAGGCTGTTCGTAACAGATGAAATTGGTACCGCTCCATTCCGACTCAAAGTCTGGAACATAGAGAATGTAACTAGCCCGGTCTTTGTAACTGCATGGCAGCCGACAGGAATCACAACCTCTATTGTTCACAATATAGAAATCTACGGAAACTTTGCTGTCGTGGCGCACTATTCGGCAGGTGTTAGAATTTTGAATATTTCAAATCCGGATGTTCCTGTTGAGATCGCATGGTATGATACTTATCCCTCAAACAACAGCGAGAACTATAACGGATGCTGGGGAGTCTATATGTTACCATCAGGAAAGATCATAGCATCCGACAGACAGACCGGACTTTATGTTCTAAAAACAACTTTCCCGTTGACTGACATTAGCTCAGGCATAAACGGAACAATACCTGATGGCTTCGAGCTTTCTCAGAATTATCCAAACCCGTTCAATCCATCCACAAGTATTGGTTTTGAGATTCCATCTAATTCTCAGGTAAGCCTCAAAGTTTATAACATGCAGGGAAAGGAAGTTGCAGAGCTTGTTAATGACAGAAGAGATGCAGGAAGGTATGAAGTTAAGTTTGACGCTTCAAAGTACGGACTTTCAAGCGGCACTTATGTTTATGCAATCAAAGCAGGTAGGTATTCCCAGTCAAAGAAAATGACAGTTGTAAAGTAAGTCTCTTTTCCATTTCTAAGTTTGATAAAATCCATTCCCGATGCGGGAATGGATTTTTTTTCGTCACTTTACAATTTGTTTACACAGAAAACAATCGTGTTTAGGTATTTTTGGACAAATAAATCTGCAAAATGATCAAAACATTAATAATTTGTTTAAGCTTATTATTCCTCGTTTCCTGCGGTAAGAACGAACAGAATGACAAACCAAAGAAATCACAACTAAACGGAGCCGGTGCAACTTTTCCTTATCCTCTTTATTCAAAGTGGTTCAATGAATATTCAAAGGTTGATAAAGACGCAAAGATAAACTATCAGTCAATCGGAAGCGGCGGAGGAGTTAAGCAAATAACCGAAGGTACCGTTGATTTCGGTGCATCTGACAGTCCCATGTCAAATGAAGAAATCGAGAAAGCAAATCAAAAAAGCGGAAACAAGATCATTCATATCCCGACTGTGATCGGCTCAGTTGTACTGACTTATAATGTCCCCGGTATAGATAAAGAAATCAAGCTCACTCCTGAATCCATATCCGGAATCTTTCTAGGAAATATAAAGAAGTGGAATGATCCAATAATAGCGAAAGAAAATCCTGATCTTAATCTTCCCGCTAAAGACATAATAGTTTGTTACAGAACCGATGGTAGCGGAACTACATTTGTATTTGCGGATTTTCTGGGAAAGGTGAGCGAAGAATGGAAAACAAAAGTGGGTGTTGCCAAAGATGTAAGATTCCCGGTTGGTCAGGGAGGTAAAGGAAATGAAGGTGTTACAGGGCTAGTGAAGCAGCTCGAATACTCGATCGGATATGTAGAACTGGTTTATGCCTTGCAGAATAAACTTCAGTATGCGCTGGTCAAGAATGCTGACGGAGAGTTTGTAAAGCCTTCTTTGGAAGCACTGTCCAAAGCTGCTGAGCAGTCAGTTGCCGAGATGCCTGAAGACTTGAGGCAGTCAATTACAAATGCAAAAGGTAAAGAGTCATACCCGATTTCCAGCTACACTTATCTGCTCATTTACGAGAATCAGAAAGATTCATTTAAGGGCAAGACACTTAAAGAATTTCTTAACTGGGCACTTACAAAGGGTGAGTCCTTTGCATCGGAGTTGGGTTATGCGCCCTTGCCAAAAGTTGTGATAGAAAAAGCAATTCAAAAAGTTAATATGATAAAAGTTCAATAGTTCCGGGAAGAGAAGTTTTTCCTTTCAGAATATTTGTATTCTGAATTTCCAATTGTCATCTTAACATAAATTCTGCCCTACGGATACTCAGTTAAAAGAGATAAAGACGAAAAAGAAGCTTGGTGATATTTTCTTTGAGAATATCACTTTGATCTTTGCTTTTATGATTGTGGCTCTTGTTTTTGTTGTTTCTTACGAAATGTTTGTTGATTCAAAACAGAGCAGGGATATGTTCGGTTTTGGATTTATCTTCTCCTCAAATTGGAATCCTGTAACCGAAGAGTTTGGAGCATTGCCATTTATCTTTGGTACCATTGTTTCTTCTCTTCTGGCATTAATCCTTTCTTTACCGGTTAGTATTGGTGTTGCTGTATTTCTTTCCGAGATTGCTCCAAAATCAGTAAGGACGCCGTTTAGTTTTCTTATAGAAATTCTTGCTGCTATACCAAGCATAATTTACGGATTCTGGGGAATCTTCGTATTTGCACCGTTTATGAGAGCAACAGTTCAACCTTTCCTGCAATCTACTTTAGGCTTTCTCCCGTTTTTTCAGGGAGTGATATATGGAACCGGATTGCTAACTGCTTCTTTTATTCTGGCAATCATGATTACTCCCATTATTTCTGCAATTACAAGGGATGTTCTGAAAGCTATTCCTGTATCACAGAGGGAAGCAGCTTATGCATTAGGTGCAACAAGATGGGAAGCTATTAAGATGGCATTGCTTAATGCAAAGAGCGGAATTCTTGGCGGCGCAGTATTAGGACTCGGAAGAGCGATAGGAGAAACAATGGCTGTTACAATGGTAATCGGCAACAAGGCACAGATAAAGGCCTCTTTATTTGAACCTGCTTATTCAATGGCTTCTGTAATAGCAAATGAATTCGCCGAAGCCTCAGGCAGTTTGCACATCAGTTCACTGATTGAAGTTGGATTAATTCTATTTGGTGTTACATTTATCATAAATTCACTTGCACGACTTTTGATTTATAGCGTTACGAGAAAAGCATGACAGGGATAGAGACTATATCAGGCACTCCAAGAAATCTTGCCCGAAGAAAGTTTGTAGATAAATTAATGATCAGTCTCTGCGTGATTGCAGGTATCATTACAATTCTCCCGCTGCTCTATATTTTTTTCTTCACAACAAAATCAGGATTGTCTTCATTGAACCTGGACTTCTTTACTCAATTGCCGAAACCTGTTGGTGAAGAGGGCGGAGGAATGGCAAATGCAATTGTAGGAAGTCTGATACTAATTGGTTTGGGAAGCATAATTGGGATTCCTGTTGGAATTCTTGCAGGCATTTATGTCTCTGAATACTCCGGAAGCCTGACAGCAACGTTAGTCAAGTTTACGACTGATGTTTTAAGCGGAATACCTTCTATCATCATAGGTATCTTTGCTTACGGCATTATCGTTTTGCCAATGCAGAGATTTTCCGCTTTAGCGGGAGGATTTGCTTTAGGCATTCTTATGATCCCTACGATCACCAAGATCACCGAAGAAATGCTTCGGTTAGTTCCACAGACATTGAGAGAAGCATCTCTTGCTCTGGGTGTATCCAGGTGGAAGACTACTTTGTTTGTTGTTGTGAAAACAGCTTCATCAGGTATCATTACAGGGATCTTATTGGCAATTGCAAGAGCTGCAGGTGAAACTGCTCCGTTGCTCTTCACTTCATTCGGCAATTCTTTCTGGCAATCCTCCATTGATCAGCCAATGGCAGCCTTGCCGTTACAGATTTTCGCATATGCAATTTCTCCATACGAAGACTGGCACAGACAAGCATGGGCCGGAGCATTTGTTCTAATTTTGCTTGTGTTTGTTGTTAATCTAATAGTCAGATATGTTACACGAAACAAGTTCGAATCCTCTGTCTGATCAGCAGGAGAATCCTGAAGATGTTTCATCAATTGATATCCAGGATTCTGAAGAACATGAAAAGGAATCTAAGATAGCCGTTCAAACCGAATGTCTTTCTGTTTTCTTCAATGAGAGGCCTGCCTTGAAAGACATTAATCTTAAGATAAGAAAGAATCGTGTAACAGCCATAATCGGACCTTCCGGCTGCGGCAAGTCAACATTTCTGCGGTCACTCAATCTCATGCATGAAATGACACCGAAATCCAAAGTCCTAGGAAGCATTAAGATACACGGAAATGATATTACGGAAAGCAATGCAGTGGATGTCCGCAAAAATGTCGGAATGGTTTTTCAGAAACCAAACCCATTTCCTTCAATGTCTATATTTGAGAATGTAGTTGCAGGGCTTAGATTAAACGGCAACAATAAGAAATCTGAACTCGAAGAAATTGTTGAAAGGAATCTAACGCATGCAGGGTTGTGGGATGAGGTCAAAGACAGATTGAAGTCACCCGCAGTCAGTCTGTCTGGCGGACAGCAGCAAAGACTCTGTATAGCCAGAACTATTGCCGTAAATCCGGAGATAATCCTTATGGATGAACCAACAAGTGCTCTTGACCCTATTTCTACCGCCAAGATTGAAGAATTGATTTACAATTTCAAGGATGAGTATTCCATCATCATTGTTACCCATAATATGCAGCAAGCCGCAAGGGTTAGCGATTTCACTGCATTTCTATACCTTGGAAAACTGATTGAATTTTCTAAGACACGCAGAATGTTTACAAACCCAAGAGAAAGACTTACCGAAGAATACGTTACAGGCAAGTTTGGCTAAAAATTGAGAGATTTCAGCCTCAATATAATTTATAGCATGTGCATAAAGCCCATCGTAAAATAAGCGCAAAAAGAAACAAATATGTTTAATATTAAATTATATTTTGATATTTTCATAAAAATTTATTGATTTGGTCCATTCGATTGAATGAAGATCAAAAATTTTTATTTTCATTAATAAGCTTCGTTAAGTTCAGTATGCTGAAAGGCAGTAAAATATATTCGTTCGCCATTCCGTTTTGCTTTGTGATTTTCGTGGTTACAGGTTTTATTGAAAGTAATTTCGTTAACAAGAAATTTAATCCTGTAGTAAATGACTATTTCGAAGTTCGCGGCAAAGAATTGTACAATACCGGAAAGTTTAACATCTTGTCCGAAAGCGATCTCATACCGGGTGTTAGGGATACGGTTTATACAAGTTTAGATTGCTGGCTTGAACTTAATATCAATGAGCAAAGACTTTATCAGCATTGGAGAAATGGAAGCACGAATTCCATTCCGGTTTCTACAGGCAACAAGTTTGGAGGACCTGAATCTTTGGAATCAAGGCCGGGATTGTTTGCCATTTTTATGAAGGTAGAGCATCATAAGTCGTCACAGTTCAACAGTTCTAATATGTATCATTTCATGCCGTTCAATCAGGGAATCGGTTTTCACTCAATAGACGGAACGGGATATTATGCGCATCTTGGTGTAAGACCAAGTTCACACGGATGTATCAGAATGAAGCATGGCGATGCAAAAAAGTTGTTTGAGGATTGCCCAATGGGCACGCTTGTACTTGTAACTAAAGGCAGAACTGCAAGGGTTGTAGCATTTGCACCAAAGGATTTTACCAATAAGTACGAATATTCTAAAGATGATTACAAATGGATGCTTGCCAATAATTTGAGGAATCTTTTAACAGGTAATTATTTTACAGAAAAAAGAGAGAAGTTTGTAATTGACCCGAGCGTAATTCCAAAATCAGGAGTATACAGTGGACATGATGCTAAAATTCCCGACAAGCAGAAGGTCCCCAGAGGATTTGCGATGTTTACAGAAAGGAGCGATAAATTGGCCATCTACAATTCTTCACGCATAATGATAACAGATGAAATGATAAAGCATGTATCAGATATTTCCGAGAATGACGAGGATTCATTTGAAGAGGAAAAACAGATTGTGTATGACAATGATGTGGTAAAGGATTATTTTAGTAATCCAATTGGTGTCTTGCCATACTTCGGACCAAAACGCTAACTCGAATTTTAATAAGAAGATTGTTCTGATTCTTTTTTTGGAACAATCATTGAATCAAAGAGTAATATTAAAAAAAATCAAATAACCCTTTAACCTGTAGGAGGGAAAAATGTCAAACACAACAGATAACACACCTGTCTTCGAAGAAATCGAAAAGAAGATGAAGTACGGGGCACCGGAGCTTCAGAAGTTCTATCAGAAGTATGTTACCCGCGGACTAATCTTTGCGGTTGTACTTCACTTGATACTTGTTTCTGGATATGCTTTTGCATTGTACCTGGACAAAGTAAGGTCTGAAAAGGAAAAAAATGAAATGCAAAAGAGGGAAATTACTCTTGAAGATCTGGACATTCCTCCTCCTATTGAAGATGTTCCGATCGAAGAACCAAAGGCAGTTGCACTAAAAGATCTTTCTGCGCTTGTACCTGAGCCGGTGGCTAAGAAACTTGTTACCGAAGAGGTAAAACTAAAAAGCCAAAAGGAACTTGAAGAAGTTAAACTTCCGGTTGCTTCTACAGGTACGGATGATCCATCAAAAGTAAATCCGAATGCAGAATTTACCGGAAAGGTTGAAGAAAAGAAAGTAGAACAGAAGATTGAAAAGAAAGAGGAAAAGAAGAAGGATATTTTCCAGCAATTTGAAGTTGAGAAAGCTCCTGTGGCTGTTAATCTTGGATCTGTAAAGGGCTCAATGAGATATCCTGAGATTGCACGCCAATCCGGAATTGAAGGAAGAGTTGTTGCAAAAGTTCTTGTCGGAACCGACGGTTCAGTTATCAAGGTTGGCGGTATCAGCGGTCCGGAAGTGTTCAGAGATGAGGTTGCAGACAAGGTAATGGGACTGTCATTCACTCCCGCTCTTCAGAATGGGCAACCGGTGAAATGTTGGGTAAGTGTTCCGTTCAGTTTTTCTCTTGGCAATAAGAAGAAATCCACTGAGACGGAAGAAAAAGAAGACGAAGAATAATTCTATCAGATAAAAAGTGAATTGAACGCAGCAGTCTTAATAAATTTCTTAACATCTATTGTTACTCTTACGGTTGGCATTCTTGTTCTGACAGGCTCTTTTTTCCCTCCTGGCAGTGCTACTACTAAGTACCTATTTGGATTTGTTCTGATCGCTTATGGTGTGTACAGATTTGTAAACACATTCTCAAGGATTCGGCAGAATAAGAATGAAGAGCGTTTGAGAAAGATAGAAGAAGAGAGAGATAAACTTCTGGGGGGAAATTGATTAAGAGATTGAGTTCACTTTTGTTAGCTTTGTCTTTTACAATTTATTTTGCATCATGCGATTTCGGCGAGATCAAGTCTACATCAACTACAGGTGAAATGAAAATGGCTGTTGATGAAAATCAGGAGCCTCTGATGAAAGCTGAAGTTGCAGAGTTTGAAAGACTGAATAAGGAAGCAAAGATAACACTTGAAATTGCACCTACAAATAAAGTTATTGCTGATCTCATAAACGGTGATGTCAAGATCATTGTTTCTAACAGAATGTTTAATCCGGAAGAAAAGCAAATTCTTGAAAAAAATAAAACAGCATTCAAAGAACACCCGATAGCAATCGATGGGATAGCATTTATTGTAAATCCGTCGAATCCAATTGTCAGAGTTACTTCTGATGATCTGAAAAACATATTGAGCGGTGAGATCAAACAATGGTCATCTATTTCTTCTCAGGACGAGGAACAAAACAGACTGTTGAAATCTTTTGCCGGCTCGGCAGGTGATAAGATCATACCGTTCATTCAGAGAAAGAATTCGTCCACTTTTGATTATGTGAAGGATAGTGTTTTGAAAGGAGCGGATTACGGTAGTAATTCAACAATCTGTTCAACTTCAGTACAGATTCTCAATTCAGTTCGTGATTCAAAAGGCGGAATCGGAATTATCAGTATGAGTTGGCTGTCTAAAGGGATTCAGGATGAAATTGATTCTACTGTCAGAGCGCTTAGAATTTCAAAGATCAGAGACAATGGAAGGCAAGAAGATTACTCGGAGTTTCACCAGGGATATCTTGCAAATGGAAATTATCCTTACAGAAGAACTGTTTACCTGATCACTACTGAACAGGATATAAGGCTTTCAACAGGTTTTACAACTTTCATGATCAGAACAGACGGGCAAAAAGTAATATTGAAAAATGGCCTTGTTCCGGTTAGTCAACCGGTCAGAACCATACAACTTAACTGAACATTGTACAAACAAACTAAAAAATGAACACGCAAACTATCAAAATCCTTGTAGTATTTATTTTGCTTGCAGTTTCCGGCTCTGCGATTTCTCAAAGTCTTGATGCAGGAATCAACGCTGCAAAAGGCGGCAATTATGTTAAGGCAGTAGAACTAATGAAATCTTCAATTAATAATGAAACCGGTTACGAAGCAAACTATTACTACGGACTTTCGCTGTTTCAAACCGGTGCAGTGAAACAAGCTGAGACTTATTTGACAAAGGCTTTGAGAGATGATGACGAAGGTGTGGAAGCTCTCAAGACAATGGGTGATCTGTTGAGTTTCAAAAAAGATTATGCCAAAGCAGATTCTTATTACAAGAAAGCCCTGGCACAAGAACCAGAAAACATGAATGTCCTTTTTGCTCAGGCACAAAGTTACACTGAAGCAGGAAAAGTAGATGATGCAATTACTACTTTGACATTTGCCAAAACAATTTCAGAAACAAATCCCAATGTTTATGTTGGATTAGGAGATGCTTATTATTACAGAAGAGCTTATCAACCGGCGGTTGATAATTATCAGAAAGCTCTTGGGTTGAACCCGAAGAGTGCAGGTGCACAATTTGGATTAGGACAGGTGTATTTCAAACAGAAGAAATACAATGATGCGCTTGATGCTTATAAGAAATCTATTGAATTCGACAAAAATTTTGCAGAAGGATATCTGGAACTTGGAAGACTTTATTACTTTAATGAGAACTATACAAACGCATTGGACGCATTCACAAAATATGCACAGCTAAAGCCGGGGTCAATTGAAGGAGAGACATACATTGCAAAAACTCTCTACGGGCAAAAGAAATACGATGAAGCTTTGAAAAAGCTTGATGAAATCGTTGCCAATAATCCGGATGCTGATCTTTCTTCTGCATATAAATATATGGCTTATGTGTATCATGACAAGGGAGAGTTCAATAAATCTCTCGACTTTTTTGCGAAAGTGAATCCGGAAATTATTGATCTTGAAGACCATATAATGCTTGCGAAGATTCATGCTGGAAATAAAGATTATACTAACGCCTATCTGAACTTTGATGAAGCCATACAGCATGACAGTACCGATGATAACACCTATTATCAGATGGGGATAGTTCAATTTGGTGAAAAGAACTATGCAGGAGCGATAGCAAGTTTTGACAAGTCCCTGAGCTTGGGCTCTCAGCAGCTTGCTGCTTACGTTTACAAAGGTCTCTCGCTTTATTCATTGCAAAAGTATGATGAAGCAATAGCTGAATTCAACACGGCCATTTCAATGGACAACTCATTCGTGCAGGCATGGCTTTGGAAAGCTAGATCTGAAGTTCAGCTTGATAAGTTTGAGGAAGCCAAAGCCAGCTACAAGAAAGTTCTTGAACTGGATCCGGGAAATCAAAGCGCACAAGACGATTTGAAACTCATTGAGACCAAGTAAAATTTTCGCAGACAATTATTAATGAATCCAATGGAGAAGATTGTAGATCACATAAACGCTAATTTTGACGGGTTTGTGGAAGAGCTCAAGGAATTCTTGAGTATCCCTTCTATAAGCACAAATCCTGAAAATAAGGCTGATGTAAGGAAGTGCGCAGAATATGTAAGTTCTAAATTGAGTGAGGTTGGTTTGGAGAATGTGAAAATGTATGACACAAAGCTGCATCCGATTGTTTACGGAGAATGGTTGAATGCAGGACCCGATAAGCCAACAATACTCATTTACGGACATTATGATGTTCAACCTGTTGATCCGATTGAACTGTGGACCGATCCTCCGTTTGAGGCAACTGTAAGAAGCGGAAAAATATATGCCAGAGGTGCAGTTGATGACAAAGGACAAGTGTTTGTTCACATAAAGAGTATTCAGGCTCATATGAAACTGAATTCCTCTCTACCGGTCAATGTAAAGTTTATAATAGAAGGAGAAGAGGAAATTGGAAGCGTTAATCTTGATGAATTCATTGAGTCTAACAAAGAACTCCTTAAATGCGATTATGTAGTTGTTTCAGACACTTCAATGTTTGGCAATGACATTCCGTCTATCTGTTACGGGCTGCGGGGACTTGCATATATGCAGGTCGAAGTAACCGGTCCTAACAGAGACCTTCATTCCGGTTCATACGGCGGAGGGGTTGATAATCCAATAAATGCTCTTGCTCATATTATTTCGAAACTTAAGGATGATAAGGGTAAAATACTAATTGACGGATTTTATGATGATGTTATTGATCTTACTCCGAAAGAAAGAGAAGAATATGCAAAATTGCCATACGACGAGATTAAGTATAAAGAAGGTCTGGGAATAGATGAAGTATTTGGAGAAGAGGCTTACAGCACTCCGGAAAGGGTCTCTGCAAGGCCTACATTGGACTGCAACGGAATATGGGGAGGATTTCAAGGCGAAGGCGCAAAAACAGTATTACCTTCAAAAGCCGGAGCAAAAATTTCAATGAGACTTGTGCCGGATCAGAAGCCGGAAAAGATTGAGAAGCTGTTTGAAGATTATGTTAAGAAGATTACTCCCAAGTCAGTAAAAGTAGTTGTAAAATCTTTGCATGGAGGCAACGGAGCTTTGACTCCACTGGATTCACCTGCTATGAAAGCTGCAGTTGTTGCAATGAAGAAAGCATTTGGAAAGGATCCGTTGTTTACAAGGGAAGGAGGTTCAATTCCCGTTGTCAATGTTTTTCAGACAATACTGAAAGCTCCTACAATTCTTTTGGGATTCGGATTGCCTGATGAGAATGCACATTCACCTGACGAGAATTTCGATCTGGGCAATTTTCATAAGGGCATCTTAACTGCTGCTTATTATCTCGATGAATTATCGAAACTAAATATGAACAATAATGGCAAAAGCTAAAACAAAAAGTGTAGCCTCAATAAAGACAAAGAGACTCAAACATGAACAGAGTCATCTGCATTTTGCTATGACTGCAAAGAACTATTCAATTATCGGACTTGGAATCATCATAATAATTATCGGATATTTCTTGATGGATGCAAATTCGGTTGACGGCTTTATGCCAACTGTTGTTGCACCAATTTTGCTTGTTCTGGGATATTGTCTTGTTATTCCGGCAGGCATCCTATACAATGATAAATCCGGTGATACAGTTGAAACGAAAGAACCGGAACAAGCCAAAGTTGAAACTAAAACAACAACTGCGTCTGTTAGCTCTAATGTGAAAGCCGGTTAACAATCATAAGCAAAAGAAAGCTAAGTTCTTTGAGATTTTGGGAATGCAACGGTTTCGACGGATTGAAAGATGTTTGGAACTGCATATAGTGTTCCTGCAACCACTCTAAAAATGCAGAAAAACAATAAACAACAACAACGTAGAATATAACTACGCTATGGCTGCTTAATTAAATAAGCACCTTGCTTTCAGTGCCTTCTCTTATCGGGGTTTGAAAGCATCATTCAGATAAGATAGCCGGAACAAGCTTCTGAGTAGTGAAGGTGAATCAAATATCAGAATAGGGGATTGAGGGTAAGCCGGGCTTCCTGATCTCTCCGAAATCCAAAGCCCCGGATATATATGTAGACGTTCTAATGGTCTTCTTTTCGGACCCGAGTTCGACTCTCGGCATTTCCACAAGTTACATTATCATAAAGCCGCATGAATGCATCAACTATCTCGTGTGGCTTTATTGTTTTAATGGAATCAGGTGAATCGGAAATGATCGTTTCGAAATTGTCTGACAAAGGTGCAAATCTCTCATAGTTCCATTTCACATAAGGATAAAGTACTGTTACAGGTTTGTTCAATGCTGAACAAATATGTACAATTGATGTATCCGGAGTGATTACAAAATCTGCAGTTTCTATAACCGCGACTGTCTCAAGAATGTCCTGTGTATTAACGTTTACAGAACCTGTATTCATGGAGATCTCTTCAGTCAGCTTTCTGTCATCAGGGTGGGAAATGGTGTAAACCGAAACTTCAGCTCTATTCCTGATTTCTTTTATTGCTGCGCACCAAACGGCTGTATCCAATTGCCTTCCTGTTTTACCTGCCGAAACATTTACTATGACTCTTTCGCCCGGCTTGTCTTTTGGAAAACACTGAGCTTTTCCTCTCAATTGCTCCGTTATTCTGATACTCGGACGCCTGTCTTCAGGTGCTATCGTGTTTCCAAAATAAACGACAGGCGAAAGATTAATATCAACTGCATGCTTTCCGTTCAGAAATTTAATAAGGTCAATATCAAATGTATTCATTCCGTTATTGAAGCCCAGAGAAAGGCGGGGACTAAGAAGTTTAAGTAACAGTCGGGATGTATCAGACTTTTCGGGTTTTGCATCAATCCAGAAATCACTTCTTCTGAGATCCGATAAGACCAATCGTAGATCGGACGCCGGATTTTTAGTGTACTGAAATACAGTGTCAACATTTGAATCATTTGAAGCTACGGATGAATTTCCCGGCGAAGCAAGTACCGATAATTTACTTTCCGGGAAGATCGACTTTAATTTTTTAAATAATGGAGTCGTCAATATCATATCTCCGATTTTCCCGATCTGAACAACTGCTATCTTATTTGCTTCACTGCCTTTCATCTGTTAATGAAATGAAAAGTCATTACCCTTTCTTGGACTTCTTTGAAACGGGAGCCGGTACAATTTCCTTAGAATCCGTTGAGTTATTACTTTCATCCTTAGTCTTCATTTTCTTCCAGTATTGATCAGCAATTGTAAAGACATTGAACATCAGATAATACAGGTTTAGTCCTGCAGGAAAGCTGAAGAAAAGAAGTGTCAGCATTACCGGCATTATATACACCAAAGCCTTCTGCTGCGGATCGGTCATTGTCATCTTCTGCTGCAAGAACATCGTAACTCCAAGCAACAGGGCCAGTCCTGATATCTGATCTATCCCAAATATGGGGATTTTAAAGGGAAGATTCATTATCACATCCGGCGACGCAAGATCCTTTATCCAAAGGAAACTGGCATTGCGAAGTTCAATGGTTGAATTAAATACCCCAAAAAGTGCGTACAAAATCGGAAGCTGAAGAAGCATTGGCAAACAACCGCCTGCAGGATTTATCTTTTCCTCCTTGTAAAGCTTCATGATCTGCTCATTTGCCTTAACAGGATCATCCTTATACTTTTCCCTGATCACTTTGATCTTTGGATTAAGTTCAGACATTTTCTTCATTGAATTGGTCTGAGATTTTGTCAGAGGGGTAAGGACGATCTTCATAATAAGTGCAAACAGAATGATCACAAGACCCCAGCTTGGAATGAAGCTGTGGAGAAACTTGAAGACCGGCAATATCACAAATTGTGCAATTGGTCTGACAATGAAGTCAAGTGAAAATCTCATTGTCTTTTCAAGTTCTTTCTCATAACTCTTTAGAATATTGTAATCCAATGGTGCTATCAGAACAAGAAATGATGACTTGTCAGATTTATCATTCTTAATATCCATCTTGACGCCAATTGAATAGTTCTCTCTGAGTCCTTCGTTTGGCAGTTTCTCTCTGAATCCTGAAAGATAAGCTCCGTCACCGGCCTTTCCTTTTGGAATTAAATAAAGTCCGAAATACTTTGATCTCAGACTGACATAATCAGTGTTACCGTTAAAATCACCTTTGTATTCCTCGTCAAGATTTGCGGCATCAAGAGTTTCCAGCTCTCCGCCCATGTGTGCAAATGCTTCTTCATAAGTAACTTCCTGGTCACTTCTGAACTCTGTTATATTCAAAGACGATTCCCAGATTACCTGATACTTGTTGTTAGCGATGAACTGAGCTGAATTTATGAATTCATAGTCAACGTCAAATTCATACTTATCTTTAAGGAATGTATATGTAATGATGATCTTGCCGGATGAATCCGCACCTATCGGCAAAGTGAAGACCAGCTTGAAAGTACTGTCTTTATTGAGATCTATTTTTTCCCATTCAGAATAGTCAGCATCAAATATCAGATCCTTTGTGTTAATAAGCTTTCCTTCCTTGGATGTAAAAAGCAGACTGAGTTCTTTACCTTTTTTCCAATCTACAAGTTGAAGAGGTTTCTTGTCCCAAGTTTCGTAATCTTTTATCGTGTATTTCTTAATGCATCCGCCGTAGTTTGTGAACTCCATCAGGAGCTTGTCACTCTCCAGCATAATCACTTTTTCTTTCTCAGTGTTTCCGGAAAATATGTTTTGACCATAGAACAAACTCCCAGACTTTTGCATGACAGAATCAACAATGTTGCTCTTTGAAGATGATGACGTATCCTTTGAAGTCGTATCTTTTGTCAGAACCGGTGTGACAATAGTGTCACGCTTTTGCAACTGTTGTATTGAATCTGCCTGAACTATTGACTTTTTCATGGCATCCTGCTGCGTTGAACTGTTCCAGTAGAGCCATATCATTAATACGATACCTATAAGTACAAAACCCAGGAGTGACTTTTTATCCATTTAAGATTTGCCGATGTTTATTTTTGTGATTTTTGAGTTTGACTCAGATTTTTTTTGCGGTACCGGGTCGTAACCGCAGCTGCAGTAAGGGTTGCATCTTGCAATTCTTTTCATTGACAACCATGAGCCATGAAAAAAGCCATGTATTTCCAAAGCTTCAATCGCGTACTCTGAACAAGTAGGATGGAATCTGCATGAAGAAGGTAATATAGGGGACAGAAGCCTTTTGTAAAGCTTGATAAAAAATAATGCAATAATTGTCATGATTTTTTTTGTGAAGCCACAATTTTCCCGGAGATGAGTATCAGATCATTAGCAAATATCCCGGATTTTATTCCCGTTTTTAATCGGAAACATTCATAGCCGTGATCGGTAAGAGAAAAGATCAATGACATTTCATCGTCTATGAAGTTATCTGTTGCTTTGAATCTTCTGTAATCTTCTTTCATCAACCGTTTGATTCTGTTTCTTTGTACAGCTTTTCTAACCCTTCTCTTTGCAACAATAAAGCCCACTTTTACTTTTGAAGTAAACAGCGGGCTTTTTGATGAATCGTTTAGACCTGTTCTGCTTATGTCTGCAAATGCTTTGAGATACTTTCCGGAAAACACAACCGGATTTTTCATTATCTTCTGAAATACGTCATGTCCTCGCAGTATTCCGGCCTTTGACAGGCCCTCATTCTTCAGCGGTTGACCGCAGGTATTTGAATTGTCTGACAATTCAATTGATTATCACGGACGTCTTGTAAATTCGTCGCTTACTGTAAGCCTCTTTCTTCCTTTGGCTCTTCTCCTTGCAAGGACTTTTCTGCCGTTTTTTGTGGCCATTCGTTCTCTGAAGCCGTGTTTGTTCTTTCGTTTGCGGTTACTTGGCTGATATGTTCGTTTCATTTTACCTAAATGTTTTAAACTGCAAAAATAGTGAAGTAGCTCAATAATTACAAGGTTTTCATTTTGCCTGATGTGAATCAAACAATTTTCTGATTCTCTCTACATCAAGCCTATATTTAGAGATCATTCTTCCATTTAGCTCAAGTAAAGGTATTTTTGTGCCGTACTTTTCTGCTAAATTAACATCATCATTTATATTCACTTCGTCAATTTCCAAATCTTGACCCGAAGCTATCTTCAAAATATCAGCTTTCATCTCATCACAAAGATGACAGCCGGGTTTTGAATAAAGCTTGAATCGCATCATGCTGCTGATATCTCTGCTTGTCTTTCAAGCTTTTTTCTGGAGACAAGTAAGATTGTACCGGCAATGATCATCCCAACAGATATGATCTGTGCCTGGCTCAATCCTGCAAATACAATAGGATTAAGTCTGATAAACTCAATGAGCAATCTCTCAAGACCTGCAAAGATCAGATAATAAGCAAAAACAATTCCGGGCACGGCAAAATCTTTTCTTATTCTCCAAAGATATGCAAAGATCAAAATTGCTGCTACGAGTTCGTAAATGGATGTTGGATGGACTAAAATCCCCGGTTTAGTGGGAACAGTACCATTCGCATAACTATATCCTAAGAACTCCCACATTGTGCCATTTACCTCTATGCCATAATCACCATCACCCGATAAGTGACATCCTATTCTGGCAATTCCGTAACCGAGTGCAGCTGATGGAGCCATCATGTCAAACATCTTCAGAACAGGGATCTTCTTAGATTTGCAGTAGATAGCAACAAGCACGATTGCTAACAGCAACCCCCCGTAGAATGTAAGTCCGGACGGGGATAATAATATTTCTTTTGTAAAGAAATCCGATAACGGCTTTGTTGAACTGAAATTCCACTCTTCGATCACATAGAACAACTTAGAGCCGAGTATCCCGCCAATAAGGCAAATGAAAACTAAATTCGCACCGATTGATTCGGAATATCCGTTGCGCTTCAGTTCACGGTTGAACAATATGCTGCCAACTATAAACGTTACCCCAAGCATAAGCCCGTAACTGTAAACAGGGACAGGGCCTATCTCAAATAGTTTAGGAAACAATTTCTTCCTCCGTTATTACTTTGATGAATTTCTTTTCAGGGTCAAGGGTAAGCTTAATGCTTTTATCTGAAACCTTAAATCTAAAAATGGTCTTATTCTTTCTGTACTTTGAAATCATCAAAGTGTATTCAGAATTCTTGTAATCAAAGAATCTGTATATGTAACCTGCAGGTCCTGATCTGGAAAAATCAAGCTGAGGAGCGGACAATCCCTCTATGTTGAATGAAAGTTCGTTCTTGTCAGAAACTATGTTTGGAATTACGTTTATGTTATAGGCAAAATTTTCAAAGACTTTCTTTGTTCTGAAGTCAAATGCAATGAATTTCTTACCGATTACTTCATCATGGTCTTTGTAAACATACAACTCGTATTCAAAATCGAGTTTATCAGGACGAACCTGTTTAGTTCTCATTGTTCAGGTAGTTAATGATTTTTTCAAGCCCTTCTATCTTTAAGGTGCTTCCATCTGACATCTTTTTTAATTCAGCCGTGTCATTGTTTATCTCTTCATCACCAAGAACAATCACATACTTTGCTTTCATTCTGTCAGCTTCTTTCATCTGAGATTTTACACTTCTCCCAAGAAAATCTGTATCACATTTAATACCTTCTGCGCGCAGTTTGTTTATAATTCCAAGAACCTTTTCTCTCGGACTCTCACCTGCCGAGCAAATATAAAGCATTATCTCTTTCTCTTTTGGAATATCAACAGACTCCGCTTTCAAAGCCATCTCCAATCTTTCGATACCTGCAGCAAAACCAATTGCTGGAGTTTGCTTTGCTCCAAGCTGCTCTGCAAGCATATCATATCTGCCTCCACCCAACAGCGCATTCTGTGCGCCGATGGTATCTGTTACAAATTCAAATGTTGTGGAAGTATAATAATCAAAACCTCTTACAAGTCTTGGATCAACCTGAATCTTGTTTGAAAGTTCTTTTAGAATGCTCAAAAGTTTTTCAAAGTGCATTTTAGTACTGTCATTCAGGTAATGAGTAAGTACCGGTGCATTTTCCAATATTCTCAGATCTGCCGCATCTTTACTGTCAAGAATTCGGAGTGGATTCTTCTCAAGCCTTCGTTTGCTGTCATTTGAAAGTTCCTCAGTAAAATCAGTCAGATACTCTTTTAGTGCACTGATAAATATTCCTCTCTCTGCTAAAGTACCGATTGTATTTAGTCTGATCTTATAATTCACAAGTCCCAATCCCTTCAGAATTGCATCTGCAAGGAAGATCATTTCGGCATCTGATGTTACGTCTGCACTTCCTATTGATTCGGCACCAAATTGAGAAAACTCCCTGTATCTCCCTGCCTGTGGCCTCTCCCTGCGATACATGTTGCTGATGTAATACAGCTTCTGAAGCGGAGCATCATTGAACATGCGGTTTTCCACATATGCCCTGATGACCGGTGCAGTCATCTCCGGCTTCAAAGTGAACTCATCTTCATTGAAAGTGTACATTTCCTTTGAGACAATATCAGTTTCCTCCCCAATACTTCTCTTGAACAATTTTGTGTTCTCAAAAGTAGGAGTCCTGATCTCTCTGTAATTGTAATTGTCGAAAACCTTCCTAATGAAGTTTTCGAGATATGTTCTCTGAAATGCCTCTTTTGGAGTTAGGTCGTAAGTGCCTTTCGGCTTCTGAATTTGCATCGGGCAAAAATATACTATTAATGACAAACCTTAAAGTTATATTTAATACAAATATTGCACCTGTTTTTTCAAACTGTTAATAAGATATTGCATTAAAGCATCTTACAAATAACATTTAACAATAACTGCCAATGCTTAAAATTGTTCTGCTACTTTATGCCATTGTAGTTCTGCTTGGTCTCTTCCTTCTGATCCAAAGAATCAGAAAAAAAAAGGTCGGACTGATGGTAGGTATTCTGCATGGAGTTTTCGGTCTCGGTGGTATAGCACCCTTGATAATATTATCATCATACAAAGATTCACAAAGCCCTGCAGAGGCCATTATATTACTCTTTGTTGCATTCATGATTGGAGGAGGAATGTTTTGTGCAAAAGTTTTTGCAGACAAGTCGAGTATAGTTGTAATCTTTATACATGCTATAATTGCACTTGCAGGTATCTATTTTTTGATTCAGTTCAGTTCAATTATTAAGTGACATTTTCTGTAATAGTTATGGAATTTAGTTTGCGTTCCATAAGTTCTATATTGCATCATATTAATAAAAACAAACTTCACACTCACTACAAATGCCATACGTAAATACACCCGATAGATTTATTGACAGGCACATTGGTCCAAATGCTGAAGATACGAATGAAATGCTTAAAGTCATTGAAATTGATTCACTGGATGAGTTGATTGAAAAGACAATCCCTGCTCGCATACGACTGGGTAATGATATTGAACTTGATGAGCCAATGACTGAGCAGGAATTTATCAGTCAATTAAGAAACACTGCTTCAAAGAACAAGATATTCAAGTCCTACATAGGAATGGGTTATTATCCTACAAAGACACCATTTGTGATACAAAGAAACATTATGGAAAATCCGGGCTGGTACACCCAATATACCCCATACCAGGCAGAAATTTCACAAGGCAGACTTGAGGCCTTGCTGAATTTTCAGACCATGGTAATTGATCTAACCGGAATGGATATAGCCAACGCATCCCTTCTTGATGAAGGAACAGCGGCAGCTGAAGCGATGCTTATGTTTTATCATACAAGAACCGGTTCAAAGAAAAATGCAAACTCCGTTTTCGTTTCCGAAAATATTTTTCCGCAGACTCTTGACGTTATAAAAACTCGTGCATTGCCTCTCGGCATTAATGTCATTACTGGTGATCACAGAAGCCTTGAACTTAATGATGATCTGTTCGCAGTTATCGTTCAATATCCCGCAGGAAACGGTGAGATCTATGATTACAAGGATTTTTTTGAAGGCGCCGCATCTAAAGAAATTAATACAATTGTTGCCGCAGATATAATGTCACTCTGTCTTCTTACCCCCCCGGGTGAATTTGGTGCAGATGCTGTGGTAGGAAATACTCAACGATTCGGAGTGCCAATGGGATTTGGCGGTCCACATGCTGCATATTTTGCAACTAAAGACAAGTACAAAAGATCAATCCCGGGAAGAATCATTGGTGTATCCGTGGATAATAACGGCGACAGAGCTTACAGGATGGCACTGCAAACAAGAGAGCAGCACATAAGACGTGAAAAAGCTACCAGCAATATTTGTACAGCTCAAGTCTTGCTTGCTGTCATGGCTAGCATGTATGCAGTTTATCACGGACCGGAAAGACTCAGGAACATTGCACACAAGATTCACTGCCTCACAACACTTCTGAACAAATTGCTGGCAAGTGCAGGATACATACAAACTAATGAATCCTACTTCGATACTCTCGAATTTGATTTTTCAGATGATCCGTCAAAACTGAAAGTCCTCAGAGAATTAGCTGAGGCTTCACAAATCAATCTGCGATATTCATCAGATAAGATTGGCATTGCACTAAGCGAAGCAGATGAAATTGATGACGTAAAAGCTCTGGCAAGAATTTTCTATGTAGCTTCAGACAAGAAGATTGATGAAAAGATTTTTGATGATCTTGTTAACGATTTGAAAGGTACTCTGCCTGCAAAATTTGTTAGAGAAAGCAACTATCTCACTCATCCGGTTTTCAATACTTACCACTCGGAAACTCAATTGCTCAGATACATGAAGAGCCTTGAGAACAAGGATCTCTCTCTTACGACATCGATGATACCTCTTGGCTCATGTACAATGAAACTCAATGCAACTGCTGAAATGATCGGCGTCACATGGCCGGAGTTCTCCAACATTCATCCGTTTGCTCCGATTGATCAGGCAGCAGGCTATATGGATATCATAAATGAAATCTCAAAAGACTTAAGCAGGATCACCCAGTTTCCTGCAATTTCTCTTCAGCCGAACTCTGGTGCACAAGGTGAATATGCGGGACTCATGGTAATAAGACAATATCATCTCAAGAAAGGTGATACGCAAAGAGATGTCTGTTTGATTCCTTCATCTGCACACGGAACAAATCCTGCCAGCGCTGTAATGGCAGGTATGAAAGTTGTTGTCGTAAGCAGTGATGACAAAGGAAATATTGATGTTGCAGACCTGAAGCAAAAGGCAGAGACATATAAAAATGAACTTGCTGCATTGATGGTAACTTATCCTTCAACTCACGGAATATTTGAGGAAGCAATACAGGATATCTGCAGGATCGTACATGAGAACGGTGGTTTGGTTTATATGGATGGTGCTAATATGAATGCACAGGTTGGATTGACGAGCCCGGCAATGATTGGAGCCGATGTTTGCCATCTTAATCTTCACAAGACATTCTGCATACCCCACGGCGGTGGTGGCCCAGGAATGGGTCCGATAGGAGTAACAGAAAAGCTAAAAGATTATCTTCCCGGACATCCTGTTGTCAAAATTGGTACTAAGGATTCAATATCGGCAATATCTGCCGCTCCTTGGGGAAGTCCAAGCATTCTGATCATTTCTTATGCTTATATCAAAATGATGGGAGCTTACGGACTTAAGAAAGCCACTGAATATTCCATACTTAATGCCAACTATATTAAGGCAAGATTGGCTGACCATTTTAAAGTACTTTATTCTGGTGAGAATGACTGCGTTGCTCATGAACTGATCTTTGACATGCGTGAATTTAAACAGTCTGCAAAAGTTGAAGTAGAAGATATTGCCAAGCGACTCATGGATTATAATTTTCACGCACCTACTGTGTCATTCCCGGTACCAGGTACTTTGATGGTTGAACCTACGGAAAGTGAGCCAAAAGCTGAACTCGACAGATTTTGTGACGCAATGGTTTCAATCCGCGAAGAGATCAGAGAAATTGAGAACGGAATTTACGACAACACAGACAATGTGCTTAAGAATGCTCCGCATACAGCAAAGAGAATCTCTGATGATATTTGGGATCACAAATACAGCAGAAATAAAGCTGCATTTCCGGTCGAGTTTGCTTTCAACAAGTTCTGGCCGGCAGTAGGAAGAATTGACAGCGCATACGGTGACAGGAACCTTGTTTGCAGCTGCCTTCCAATCAGCGACTATGTTTCCGAGCCGGCAACATCCTGATTGTTCACGATTGTGTCAGTTTCAATTTGATTTAATATTTTTTAATTTGCATCAATTCAATAACAAAAATCCGAATTCATGTTTTCAAAAGAACAGTTCGTCAATGAGGTCAACGAAACAATTGAAAAGAAGAGTCTTCTTAATCATCCCTTTTATCAGAAATGGAATGAGGGAAAATTGACAACAGAAGAGCTTCGAGAATATGCAAAACAATACTATCATTTCGTAAAACATTTCCCGAGATTTGTAAGTTGTGTTCATTCCAATTGTGAAGATGTGGAAACAAGAAAAATCCTCATGCAGAATCTTGCAGATGAAGAAGGTTATAAAACCGAGATTGCTGATCATCCAAGGTTGTGGATCAATTTTGCCGAAAGTCTTGGACTGTCAGAATCAGAAGTGAAAGATGCAAAACCGATTAGGGAAGTTGAAGACTTGGTAGATGGAATGTACGAACTAACAAGATCTCCGGAATTTACTCTTGGACTTGCTGCACTGTATGCCTATGAATCACAGGTACCTCAGATTTCCAGAACAAAGATTGACGGATTGAAGAACTTTTACGGAATTGACAATGAAAAGGCAGTTGAGTTCTTTAAAGTACATGAGGAAGCCGATGTTTATCATTCAAAAGATGAGATGGACATCATGGTGAAAGAAAACAAGACTCTCGAAGATCAGCGCAGGCTTGTAAACACGGTTGATGAGTCTGCAACTCTTATGTGGAATTTCCTGGACGGAGTTTATAATAATTACTGCAGGAACTAAGAGATTGCATCAAAAAGCATTTGCTAAGAGGGGATGATTCATATTGAATTGTCCCTTTGTTTTTTACTGTTAAATTTCAAACCACCGGCTGCTGACTTTTATAACGCCAATCGCAATTCAACCATGAGAAGTGTTCAATGATCATTAATAAAAAGTCGAAGATAATTTATTCTTTGCTCGCATTCACAATTCCGTTTGTAATTTATTTTATTACTTTAGCTCCATCAGTTACTTTCATAGATTCCGGAGAGCTTGCCACCGTTGCTGCAAAACTTGGGGTTGCGCATCCCACCGGTTACCCGTTGTTCACAATAATAGGCAATGTATTTACAAGGCTTCCGTTTGGTGATGAAGTATTCCGGCTGAATCTTATGTGCGCAGTCTTTTCTTCTCTTTCGATAATGGTGTTCTTCAATCTGCTGTTAATGCTTGCAACAAGGATAGTTGATAGCATGAAAATTGTAAGAGTTTCTGAAACAGTACTGATTAATCTCTGCCTTGCCGGATCATTGATACTGGCCTTTTCTCGAACTTTCTGGGATACAGCAAACGCTATTGAAGTATATTCGCTCCATACTCTTCTGATTATTACAAGTCTTTATCTGATTCTGAAAGCATCGGGAGAAATCAGCGACAGCGGAAGCTTAACAAATGACAGATACTGGCTTGCATTTGCCTTTGTTCTGGGGTTGAGCTTTACAAACCATTTGTCTACCGTCTTTCTTTCAGTCGGCTGTCTATATTTATACTTTGCCTCAAATGGTTTCAATGAGCTATCTTTAAAGAGAATTTTGTACATGGCAATTCCATTCTTGCTGGGATTGTCTGTTTATGCTTATATAATAGTGAGGGCGGATAACAATGTAATTAGCTGGGGCAATCCTCACAACTTTGAAAACTTCTGGCGGCATTTTACAGGCAAACAATTCAGCGTCTGGATGTTCTCTTCTTTTGAGAATGCAGGAAAACAGTTTTCATACTTCACAAAGAGCTTTCCAATGGAGTACATCGTGTTCCCGCTTCTGTTAGCCATACCGGGACTGCTTCTGCTTTTCAAAGAAGCGAAAAGAACATTCTACTTCACTCTGCTTCTTTTCGTGTTCTGTATTCTTTACGCGATAAATTATGACATATATGATATTGATTCGTATTTCTTACTTGCATTTATAGTTGCCGGCATCTGGATATCCATGGGAATGTTGTGGATTATTGTAAAGCTGAAGGATAATCTTAACAC
>CALEVL010000272.1 GCA_937924675.1 uncultured Ignavibacteria bacterium
AGAAAGGTTGCTGAAGCTATGAAGATAAAGATTTCGGCACCGGCAAAGAAAAAAACAATGAAACCTGTAGCTGCAGAAATTAAACCTAAACTTGCAGCAGTTAAATCAAAACTTACAGCAAAGAAAAAGGCTAAGAAAACAATTGCTTGAGATCAGAATCAATAACGCAAGATTCTTTGCCTATCACGGTGTTCTCGAATATGAGAAACAATTTGGCAATGAGTTTGAAGCGGATATTGAAATGATCTGCAACACATCAGAATTAGGGCTGAGTGATGATCTGACAAAAACAGTTGACTATCTCTCTGTTTACAGACTTGTTGAGAAAATTTTCGCATCGGAAAAGTATAATCTTATTGAAACCCTTTCTGAAAAGATCTGTGATTCAATACTGAATGAGTTTCCTCTGGTGGAATCTGTCAGAGTAAGAATACGCAAACCCAATGCTCCTTTGGGAATTATCGACTCTGTTGAAATCATAAACAAAAAGGAAAGACACTGAAATGCCGCTAACCTATCTCGGACTTGGTTCAAACAAAGGAGAGCGGCTTCAATTCATTGAAAAAGCTGTTTATGAGATTTCTCAGATTGATTCAACTACTGTCCTGAGGACCTCCCATGTTTACGAGACTGAGCCCTGGGGAATAAGAGAACAAAATTTTTTTCTGAATTGTGTAGCTGAAATAGAAAGCGGGCTTGATGTGTTTGAACTTGCACCAAGACTCAAGGAAATTGAAAAAATTCTTGGGCGGACAGACAGTTCAAAGTGGCATGAGAGAGAAATTGACATCGACCTGCTTTTTTATGGTGATACTATAGTTGATGATCCGGCATTGCAAATTCCCCATCCCGGGATCAGCAGCAGGAATTTTGTGCTTGTCCCCTTGAATGAGCTCGCACCTTATCTTATCCATCCCGTTTCAGGAAAGACAATTGTTGATATGTTAAATGAATCCACCGATAATTTGGGAGTAATTGCAAACGGAACACTTTCATTTTCAGGCAGGATATCATGATTAACAGTGGATCGGTGGAAGAGGAAAAGAAGATCAGATATATTGCCATTGAGGGTGTTATAGGTGTTGGCAAAACATCGCTTGCCAGAAAGCTTGCAGAACGCATTAATGCGAAATTGATTCTCGAGAATTTTGAAGATAATCCCTTTCTGGAAAAATTCTACCAAGACCCTCCCAGATATGCGTTTCACACTCAGATGTACTTTCTGATGAGCAGATATAAGCAGCTTCAGGAACTCAAACAATCTGATATGTTTCATGAATATACTGTTGCAGATTATATATTTGAGAAGGACAAGATCTTTGCATATCTTAATCTTCAGGATGACGAGCTGAAGCTTTATGAAAAGATTGTCACGCTTATTGAAAAGACGATCATTGTTCCTGATCTTGTGATCTATCTGCAGTCCTCACTGGACAGGATATTACAGAATATTTCGACAAGAGGCAGGAGCATCGAAAAAGAACTTAAGAAAGATTATCTGAAGGATCTTAACGAAGGGTACAATTATTTTTTCTTCAGATACAAAGCAACCAAAGTGATGATAGTAAATTCAACTGAAATTGATTTTGTGAACAATGATAAAGATTTCGAAGATCTTATTGGTGAAATACTAAAACCGGAACACTCTTCAATGGAATTTTACAATCCGTTTAAGTCCGGAACAAATTAGAGAACTATGATGAGACTGATATTGGTATTAGTGCTTGTATTCTTTGCAGTGACATTTCTTATGAGCATTCTGCGAAGAATACTCAAGGCAGGCGGGATTACAGGTATGCCCGGCGGACAGCCTTCAAAGCCTGCATCCGGCAAAGAAGACAAAAGCAAGATCATTGATGCAAAATATGAAGAAATAAATTGACTGATACTGATGCTTAGCCATCTGTTCAGATACATTGGTTCATCTGACAAACCACCGGGTTTACAAATTTTACCGCCGGAAGTAAGAAACATACTGATAGTCAGACAGCATAATCAGCTTGGCGACATGCTTTGTTCTGTTCCATTGTTTGCCGCAATCAGGAAGAATTTTCCGAATGCACACATATCTTTGGTCGCTTCGCCTATCAACTATGAAATTTTGTTCAGCGATATTAATCCGTTCATAGACAAAGTAATAACTTACCGCAAGGCATCTGCCAAAGAACTGAAGGAATTTTACTCCGAACTTCGTCATCATAATTACCAGATCGGGATAGTGCCTTCTACGGTTTCAATTTCAAGAACATCTCACTTCATAAATTATTTCTCAGGCGCAAGAGTCAGGGTTGGCGTAAAGAGCATTGACGGAAAGCCGAACAAGGTTGAATATCTTCTCAACGTGAAGAAGGATTTTTCATGGGATCCCGTTAAGCTTCATCAGGTTGACCGAAACCTTGAAGTTGGTGCGCTTATCGGATGCAGACTTACTGCCGAAGAAATTTCCGATGTCAGGATTCATTTAAGCAAAGAAGAAAAAGAATTTGCCGATGACTTCATGAGGTGTAATTTCTCTCATGACGGAAAACCGGTGATAGCATTTCATCCGGGGGCTGGTAAGATTCCCAACAGATGGAGTGCCGCTAATTTTATCGGCTTGATAAAGTTCCTTGCATCTGAATTTGATGCCCGAATTCTGATAACTTCCGGAACTATTGACAAACCTGTTACTGATGAAGTTGCAAACGGACTCGAGTCACTTGGAATAAGTTATATCATTCTCGACAATACACCAATCAGAAAGCTTGGAGCCGTACTTAAACTGACTGATCTTTACATAACAAATGATACAGGAACCATGCATGTTGCAGGAGGTGTGAATGCAAAGGTCCTCTCATTGTTCGGACCAACACATGGTTACGAGTGGGCTCCAAGAGGAGATGGAAAAGTTTTCTTACAATCTCCTACTGAAAACATAAATGATATCTCAGTCAACGATGTTTTTGACACTGCCTCAAGAATGCTTAGAGGACACCTTGATGGCACAACAGCTTCTGAACATAACAAAAAGACTTCAGACCATGAATGAACTGATTGCCGCAATTGATCTTGGTACCAACTCTTTTCATCTTGTTATTGCTAAGATTGACAGCAAGGGAAGATTCACTGTGATAACTAGGGCCAAGGAAGTTGTAAGATTAGGAAGCAGTTCAAATGACATGAAATATATTTCTGATGTTGCCATGGACAGAGGTGTTGAGGCGATGAAAAGATTCAAATTGATCTGCGATTCATACAAAGCCCGGGTCATAGCTGTAGCTACAAGTGCAACAAGAGAAGCACTTAACAAAGATGAATTTATCTCAAGAGTAAGGAAAGAGACAGGCATAGAGATCAATATTGTTTCCGGATATGAAGAAGCAAGGCTCATCTACTTAGGTGTTCTGCAATCGCTTAATATCTTTGACAAGAGAATTCTACTAATAGACATCGGCGGAGGAAGTACAGAATTTCTGATCGGTGAAAGGGGAAGTGTGATATATGCAAACAGCACTAAGATAGGTGCAGTCCGGCTTACCAATAAATTTTCACTGGACAAGAAGATCAGCGGCAGCCTGCGGGATGCAGAACAATTTGTAAAAGGAGTCTTGAGTCCTGTCATCAGGCATATTTCCACTGAGGAGTTTGAAATGGCTATTGGCTCCTCCGGAACAATTGTAAACATTGGCTCAATAATTAACTCTGAAAATCTTTCCGATGCGGATTCAGAATTTAATATGAACGGCTTTGTAATCAAGAAGAAACAGCTTGTCAGTGCAACCGACAAGATCCTCGAAGCAGAAACCTTGCAGCAACGGCTCTCTATTCCCGGACTTGATCCGAAACGTGCTGACATCATCACCGCAGGTGCAATCATACTGAAGCAGATCTTCGAGGGGCTTGGACTTGAGAAAATGACAGTATCAAACTTTGCACTTCGCGAAGGCATAATCACAAATCAGATACAACAGGCAAGCGGTCACTATGACTTCAACAATCTTACTGATGTCAGATACGGTAGCGTACTTCATCTCGGCGAGAATACAAACTTTGACAGGCAGCACTCTCTACATGTACTTGGAATTGCAGTAAAGATCTTCGACTTCCTCAAGAACAGATATTCATTTACTCCCGATGACAGGATCTATCTCGAAGCGGCCTGCATTCTTCATGATGTAGGACATCATATTTCTTCAAACTCTCATCATAAACACTCATATTACATTATCAGAAATTCCGAATTGCTCGGATTCAATGACAGGGAAATTGAGATCATAGCAAATGTTGCAAGATACCACAGAAAATCTCATCCGAAATTGAAGCATGAGGGATTCAACAAACTTGATTCCCCTTCAAGAGATCTTGTGAGCAAGCTCTCCGGAATTCTGCGGCTTGCAGATGCATTGGACAGAAGCCACAAGTCAGTTGTGAAAAGCATAGAACTCATGCAGGCCGGCAATACATTGAAGATCAAACTTGTTGAATACACTACAGAGCCTTCACTTGAAATATGGGGTGCAAACCTCAGGAAAGGACTGTTTGAAGAGAGCTTCGGACTAAAGGTAGAAATTGAAAACAAAGTTGCCGAAGCTGTTCCGCTTTCTTAAAGGTTATTTAGATTTTCCGTAAGATCTTCTTACTTTCTTGTAGTCAATCTTCTTCTTGTTGTTAAATGCGGATATCCCTTCCTTAACTTCACCGGAAAGATTATGAATTGACAACCAGTCACGTGCATGTCCGATAGTTGTATGCCATGAAAGATCACGCCAGAAATTAAGATGCTGCTTAGCATATCGAAGGCATTCGGGCAATTTGTTGTGGAGTTTTTCAGCAAGTATGTCTACTGCTTCATCAAGCTTGTCAAAAGGCACGACCTGATTTACAAGTCCCCACTCAAGTGCTTTTGCAGCAGGTATATCTTCACAAAGGAATAGAATTTCCCGCGCTCTCCTGTCACCAACAAGCAATGGAAGGAACTGTGTAGCACCTGCTGCAGCCACACTGCCTCTTGCTGCTCCTACCTGTCTGATAATCACATGATCTGCCGCTATAGCCAGATCACAGCTCATATTCAGTTCATTACCACCGCCTACGGTCATTCCGTTAAGCCGTGCGATTGTCGGCTTTCCGACATTTCTCATTACTTCATGAAGTTGTATGAACTCATACATCCATTTATAGTAGTCAGTGGGATTTCCAAGAAAATACTCCTGCTGTTCGTCAAGATCAGCGCCTGTTGAAAATGCCCTCTTTCCTGCACCCGTAAGAATAATGACAGAGATATTGTCATCCCATGAAGAGTCCTTGAAAGCTGTTGTAAGTTCGTTTATGGTTGTTAAGTCAAGGCAGTTCAGCTTCTTTTCTCTGTTAATCGTAATAATTGACTTATACTCATCTTTCCTGTAGATGATGTTAGTGAACTTCGGCTTCCCCTTGATGTAGGATTTAAATGTTTGCTTCAATTTTGAGTGATTAAGTTGTTATAGAATTTACAAATATAATTATTGAGAGCCAGTATGTTAATCCCATTCAGCGTAGGGTGTCATCTGATTCATGCGCGATTGATGTCAGTTCAGGCAAAAAGTCATACCAAAATTTTTCCACTTACAAATAATTACTTGACTTAATAACGTTGATTACATAATTTCATCAAAAGTTTTTTGACCTTTCTATAATTCGATAAGGAGAATGAAATGAAAGATTATGAAGGCCTGGATTTTTTTGGTGAAGAGGAAAGCGATGGTAAGGAGCGAAAGAGATTCAATGACGAGGAACTTGCAAAGATCCTTAAGCTCGAAGAAGATGCCCAAACAAATTTTGATGCCGAAAATCTTGAAGAGATTATAAATTTTTACTTTGAAAACAACGACTTTGAAAAGGCGTTAAGTTATGTAAATGTACTGTTGGATATTTATCCGTATTCAACAGATGCCTGGCATAAGAAGGCATTGATACTAGATAGCCTGGGAAAGTTTGACGAAGCACTGGAATATTTTGATAAGGCAATTTTGCTGGATCCTACCGATACTGAAATTTTCATCAACAAAGGCATAACCCTTGACAATTCAGAGAAATTTGATCTTGCAATAGAATGCTTCCAGGGAGCAATTGAAAAGGAGCCGGAAAATATTGATGCAATATTCAACATGGGTTTGACTTATGAGAAGATGGAAAAGTTCGTTGAAGCCGCTCAGAGCTTTGAAAGTGTACTCAGGATTGACAAGGAGCATAAAGATGCATATTATGAGCTTGGATACTGTTTCGATTTTCTCGACCTGCTGAAAGAATCTGTGAACGCATATGACAATCATCTGAAGTATTCGCCACTTAATTATACGGCCTGGTATAATCGCGGCATAGTTTTAAACAGAATGGCAAAGTATTACAAGGCCATTGAAAGCTATGAGATGTGTATTGCCATTAGAAATAATTTCGCTTCTGCCTGGTATAATTGCGGCAATGCCTATGCTTCAGTTGGCCGGCTTCACAAGGCAATCGAATATTATGAAACCTCACTTCAGCTTAGACAGAATGATCCTTATTCACTTCATAATCTCGGAAACGCTTATGAAGAACTCGGCGAATATGACAAAGCAATAAATTATTTTTCCGAATCCATAAAGCTTGATCCTCAGAATTATGAGTCGTACTACGGAAGAGGAAATTGTTATTTCAACATGAAGTTGTTTCAGGAAGCTCTCGAGGATTTCAATTCAGCTTTGATCCTTTGTAAAGATCATTCCGAGATATGGTATCTTAAAGCAGACAGCGAACATGTGCTCGACCGGCCTGAAGATGCCATCAGAAGTTATGAAATGGTGGTTAAGCTTGATCCGCTCAACAGCGAGGCCTGGCATGATCTCGGGTGTGCACTGCTTGAATGCAGAAGACTTGATGAGGCACTTGATGCATTTCGAAAGTCCATTGAAATAAATCCGGATTGGGGCGAATCATATTTTGAACTTGCAAAACTGTACTTCCTCAAGGAAGAATCCAAGATAGGTCTTATAATGCTTGAAGAGGCTTTCATCAAGAATCCTCATGAGAGATTTGATTACAACTTTGAAACTGACTGGAGACTTGTCTTGAATTTTCTTGCAAAGAGACTGCCGGTTTACAGCTAAGCATATCTCAAATAGTTTTTAAGAAAGACCCGACCCTCTGCCTCGGTTCATAGAGATTCTGACAGCCGTTTCAATAGCATTGATTGAGCTTTGAATTTTGGCAATGCCCATCCCTGCAATATCAAATGCAGTTCCATGGTCAGGAGATGTTCTGACGATTTTCAGACCTGCAGTAAAATTCACACCTGAACCAAATGAAAGCATTTTGAATGGTATGAGTCCCTGATCATGATACATAGCCAGTATCATATCAAACCGTTCATAATTCTTGCCTCCGAAGAATGCATCCGCAGAATACGGACCCCTGATGTTGAATCCTGCATCAATCAGTAATTCTACTGCCGGCACTATGATTCTTTTCTCTTCCTTTCCTATATTGCCGCCATCACCTGCATGCGGATTCAATGACATTACTGCAATCCGCGGATTCAGGATACCAAAGTCCCTTACCAAAGAGTTGTTTGCAGTTATGACTTTACTGATTATAAGTTCCTTGCTTATTTCTTTAGTGACTTTTGAAACAGGCAAATGATTTGTTACCGGTGATATTATTACTTCATCAGAAAACATCATCATAAGAGATTCCTTCTCTCTAACCAGCTCAGTGATCATTTCCGTATGACCGGGATATCCATATCCTCCGAGGTTAAATGCTTCCTTGGATATCGGCAATGTAACCATTGCATCAAACTTTCCTGAACGGCACAATTGAACTGCATTCTTTATACAATCACCGGAATGCTTGCCGCTGAGTGAATTGATACTTCCGGCTTCTATGGAGAAGCCCTTTGGCAAATTAACATTCTCAAAGACTTTATCAGGCAACATCTTAAGCCCCAGCAATCCCGAATATGCATCAAATACCTTCTTGTTACCGGCAATCTTTATATTGTATTTTTCGGGAAGTGAAGAAGATGTGAACAGCTTTAAGATTATCTCGGGGCCAATTCCGTTGGGATCACCTGTCGTCAGTATTATTTCTGACTTTCTTATTTTCTTAATTGTCTTTGATCTCTGTAAATTCTGCATCTGCCCAAAGTCCTTCGAGGTTATAAAATCTTCTGGTATCCTCAAGAAAGACGTGAACTACAACATTCACAAAATCAAGCAACACCCAGCTTAGATTTGAATAACCTTCATTGTGCCATGCTTTCTCCTGAAGCTTTCTTGTTTCTTCTTTTATATGATCTGATATTGATTTCACCTGAATGTCGGAAGAAGCTGAGCAAATGACAAAAAAATCTGTCATATTTGTCAGTTTTCTTAAGTCCATTACAGTAATACCGGAACCTTTCTTTGCCAGCATCATCCCGGCGATTTCCATGGCAAGTTCTTTTGCCTCCATAAACTATTTTCTGATTTCTTTATAAGGATTTAGATCTTTAAAGTCTTTTCCGATAACCACAGTAACATCAAGATACATACTGCTGTTGATCTGCTGTACAATATTCCTTTCATTTATTCCAAGTATTTTAGCAACCCTCTTCGCTTTGCTCATATCTCCTGCTCTGTCTATTACCACAGATTTTTCTTCTCCGTTGCTCTTGAAGTTTCCCATTTCAACCACATCATAACCATTGCGCCTCAGATAATCAGTGAATTTTGCAGCAACTCCGTTTTCCCCGGTTCCGTTCTGCACGTCAAGCTGTATAGCAAGATTCGGTTGGTTTGTTATCGATGAGGAAGTGTCCGTAAGGTCCTTTGAATCTTTTCCGGATTTAACCGCATTATTGATTAGTGAAAATCCGAAGTATCCGACAAGAAGGAGCAGTATTATTATCGCTCCGTTAAGTATGTAGTTGAAAATACTTTTTGTCAACAACTCAGATCATTAAAATAAAAAACCGAAAGCATTAATTTGCTTTCGGCTAAATTTTTTGATAAAAGATGACTGCATTATCTCAGGCCAAATCCGCTGAAACCGCTATACCCGTTGTTGTAAGGATTCCAGTAATTGTTGTAATAATCAGTTCCGTCAAGATTTCTGTATTCAAAATTGATGAATGCATTATCCGATATCTGGTAATTTAGAGATGCTCTTGAAAGAAATATCCCTGAAAGATTCTTCTGAAGTGCTGAAGAATAACCTGCACCCAAACTTGAACTTGCATATGGAGAATACTGAACTTTAACATCTGCGCTGACATTCAGCTTGCTTGAGAAACTGTAATTCATTGAATTTACATAAGACGTAAGTGAAACCGAACCTGTTCCCGTATTTACCATAGAAACATTGAAACTGTGATTCATCGTAAAATTCTTCGGGTTTATGAATCCCAAAAGGAGATTTCCCGAAGTATTGTGACTTGATGGGCCCTTGTCGTCATATCCCTTGTATTGAGCCATGGATACTCCTGACAAAGCCGTAAATACAATCAGAATTGCGATTACATTCTTCATGAGGCTGAGTTGATTTATTGTAAAATCCGTTTTTGAATATGAAATGTCAATGAATTTAAAGTGCTACGATGACTAACCATATTGGAGCTTTTGAGGTTCATATCAGCTTAAAAAAATAATTCGATTCATAGAAGGGCATAGCAAACTGATTCACACACTTCATTTCTTAAACACACGAAGCATCTCATATATTGCGATCGAATATGCTACCGATACATTCAGTGATTGCTTCATCCCAAGCATGGGAATCTCAAGTGAGGTATCGGCTATTTCTATGACTTCCCCGGAAACTCCCGTTATCTCATTGCCTACTACTATGCACATCGGAAATTCTGATTTTTCAATGTCCCATACTGATCTTCCGGAATCTGTAATTTCAAGAACGGCTATTCTGATTCCCTTTGATTTGATTTCCTGCACGGCTTCTAATGAACTTTTCCTGTATTCCCAGGGAACAGTCTCTGTAGCTCCAAGTGCAACTTTCTCAATTTCCTTTCTCGGTGGATAAGGCGTATAACCGGTCAGATAAAGTTTTTCTATCAAAGCGCCGTCAGATGTTCTGAACATTGCACCTACATTGAATATGCTCCTTATGTTGTCACAAACAGCGTATATGGGATTTCTGACTATCCCCGGCATATCTTCCGGCTTTTTCCTGTTTGAGGAAATCTCAGCGTGTGTAAGTTTTCGCATTACAATATTGCTTTGCTGAATTTATTTTGCCTGCAAGATTCATATGAATCTCTATATAAACAATTCACATTCAAACGACTGAACATGAACATCGAAGACAACCTTGAAGAATTCTTTGCAGAAGGCGGTTTGCTTTCCAAGAACTTTGACAGCTACGAATACAGAAGGCAGCAGATTGAAATGTCAAGTGCGATCCTTGAAGAACTACGAAGTACTACTCACCTCATGATAGAAGCTCCAACCGGCATCGGAAAAAGTTTTGCTTACCTGGTTCCTGCAATTTATTTTGCAAAGGAGAACAAGAGAAAAGTAATTGTATCAACATATACAATTAACCTTCAGGAGCAGCTCATCGAGAAGGATATTCCCCTTCTGAAAAACTCACTGCCTGTTGAATTCACAGCAGGTCTGTTGAAAGGCAGGAATAACTATCTCTGCCCACGCCGGCTTGCCCGGGCAATGGATACTTCCAATACATTGTTTGAGACTGAGGAGCAGGCAAATCTGAAGAAAATCTATGAGTGGTCAAAGCGGACAAAAGACGGTACCCTGTCTGACCTTGACTTCAATGTAATGAGTGAAGTCTGGGATTCTGTTTGTTCTGAAAGAGGAATTTGCACAACAAAGACCTGTGGCGGAGACAAGACAGAATGCTTCTACCAAAAGGCACGCATGGAACTTGAAAAGTGTGATTTAGTGATACTTAACCACCATCTGTTTTTTACACTTTATGACGGAGCAACAGAAGGCAAGAACGGATATCTCTTTTACAATGACTTTGTAATATTTGATGAGGCACATACTATTGAACAAGTTGCCGCAGAACACATTTCACCGGCAATGTCGCGTGAATCACTCCGCTATAATCTGTTACGCCTCTATAACGGAAACAAGAAACGCGGTTTTCTTCTTGAACTTCCATCGCTGCATATTCAGATGCAGGTTCATAATCTGCTTGATCTCAATCAGAGATTTTTCTATGAATTGAGAACTGAATTGTTCAACTATGAAAACGGGCGGCTCGATGGCCTTGCGGCCAGAGTGCATGAAAGGAATCTTATTCACAATAAGCTTAAACCGGAACTCGACAAGCTTATAGGTGATTTGCGTTCATTGAGGCCGGCCTGCAATAATGATGCACAAGAAAATGAACTCAATGAATTCATTACCAGATTCAGCGAGATCAACAGCACTCTTGATGCATTCATCACACAAAAGAATAATACCAAAGACAACGAATTTGTTTATTGGGTAGAACTTTCTTCTGCAAGACCTGAATCAAATGTGAGGATCTGTTCTTCTCCCGTAGATCTTTCCGGCTATTTCAGGAGAAATATTTTTAGAGAAAACAACTCAACAATTCTGACCAGCGCAACTCTGACTACGGGAAATAATTTTGATTATTTCCGGAAGAGACTCGGTGCTGATGAAGTAAGATCGATAAAACTCGACACTCCGTTTGATTATGCCCGTCAGGTAAAAATCTATATCCCTAAAGATATTCCTGCTCCCGGCAATGATACAGATGAGGCATATCAGAAAAGTCTTAGCGAGTGGATAAGATATTTTGTGAAAATGACAAAAGGCAAAGCCCTTGTCTTATTCACAAACAGGAGTCTGATGCTGAACACGGGTAATGTTCTCAAAGAAGATTTTGCCAATGACTCAATCGAGCTTTTGATGCAGGATAAAGGCAATTCAAGAAAGTACCTGCTAAATAGATTCAAGACCGATGTTAAGTCTGTGTTGTTTGGACTCGACAGTTTCTGGATGGGTGTCGATGTTCCGGGAGAGTCTCTCAGCAATCTAATAATTACAAGGCTGCCTTTTCAGGTCCCAAATCATCCGCTTATTCAGGCGCGGATAGAGTTCATCCAAAAGAACGGCGGAAACAGTTTTGTTGAATATTCGCTGCCCGAGGCAGTGCTTAAATTCCGGCAGGGCATTGGAAGACTAATTAGAAGCACTCATGACAAAGGCATAATTGCAATTCTGGATAACAGAATAGTCACAAAGCACTACGGAAGAAACTTCATCGAATCAATTGATGAATGCCCGATTGAAATACTCACTTCTGAAGAATGTTTCACGAGATACTAAGGTTGAAGGTTCATTGCTGTCCAAAACGTTTTTGCATTTCGAAAATTCTTTCGAAATCAAGTAGTAATGTTAGAAGAATTTCGATTCGGAAAAACAACCCGCCCGCCTGTCGAATTACTACTCACTTGAAGCGAATGACGGCGGACAGGCCTCATCCTAATTGCCGTTAAGAAATTGTGAGCTTTGGCGTCAACCTGCCCGAAGAATACTGAAATACAGCACTTTACGCAGGCGGGCGGGCGACTCGCCGCCCTGAGCCAAAGCCCTGAGC
>CALEVL010000273.1 GCA_937924675.1 uncultured Ignavibacteria bacterium
AGTTGCATCACTTATAGACAAGGCACAGAAGCCAGGCGAGTATTCCGTAACATTCGACGGATCTGCGCTCAGCAGCGGTGTGTATTTCTACTCATTGATTGTAAACGGCAGTGTGATTGAAACGAAGCGGTTGTTGCTGGTGAAATAGTGACAAATGTCCCTTTGGAAAAAAGAAAATCCCAATTCTAATGAAAGCATTTCAAAGATCAACTCCGCTGATTTTTCTGTTGATCACCCTATTTAATGCAACAGCTCTTGCGCAGTCACCGTGGTTCTGGCAACAACCATTGCCCACAGGTAACAGTCTGAAGGATGTGAAGTTTGTAAATCATCAGACGGGCTATGCGGTAGGTGATGTGGGAACAATCGTGAAGAGTACCAACGGCGGCTTCAACTGGTTTACTCTCAACAATCCGAAGAAGTCACAGCTCTTGGGAATAGATTTTGCACCGGGCAATGCCAATGTACTTGTTGCCGTGGGAGACAGCGGACTGATACTTCGCTCATCAAATGCCGGTGAAAGCTGGAGCGTCATTCAGTTTCAGGCGGGAGTGATCTATGAGGATGTTGATTTCGTAAACTCCACAACCGGCTATGTTGTCGGCTCCGGCGGAAGAATATTCAAGACCACCAATGCAGGTGCAAACTGGTTTCAGCAGACAAGCCCAACAGGCGCATCATTTCTTTGCGTCAATTTCTTCGATGAAAATTTCGGAGCAATAGGCGGTACTACAAGATTGCTACTAACTACCAATGCAGGCACTACATGGATTGTTCAGAATCTGACGTTCTTTCCGTTTGATCAGGTGTCCGGAATAGCTGCAATTGATACCAATACTGTAATAGGTGTAGTCAACAACACAAACGGTACGATGTACAAGACCACCAACCGCGGTGAGAACTGGCTCATCCAATCACTCAACATCCCAACACAAAACGGAGGTGTTGACATAGTGAGAGATATTTGTTTCAGCGGAAACAAATACGGGATCATCGCATGCGACAGAGGATCACTGCTTAGAACGGCAAACGGAGGAAATGATTGGACTAGAGATTCAACTTTTGTAACATACTTCCAGAGAAGTTCAGGCATAGGAATATTCTGGGCAGCCGACATGATCGATACAAACACAGCTTATGTTTCAGGCGGAGGTGCAAATGTCTTCAGTTCAACAAATGCCGGACAAAACTGGACGATCCTAAACGGCGGATACTTTGATCTGCTCGGAACACACTTCATAAATGTAAGCACGGGCTGGGCAGTCGGTGAGGAAGGAACATTGCAGAAGACAACAGACGGCTGCACAAACTGGACATTCTATCCACAGATTACAAGAGAAGTACTTAGAGATGTAATGTTCCCTGGCGCAAATACCGGTTACATCTCCGGAGACAGCGGAGTGATACTGAAAACGACGAACGCAGGAGCAAACTGGTTCTTCCTCAACAGCGGGACAAGGATAAATTTGTTTGACATATTTTTTGTCAACAATGAGACGGGATATTGCGGAGGTGGATTTACTTCCGGCGACTCCATTGGAACGGGAACAATAATCAAAACAATCAATGGCGGACTAAATTGGAGTAGATCATTTTATTCTCAGGACAGCGGTTGGGTGAACGCTTTGCATTTCTTTGATGCTAATACCGGAGTTGCTTGTTTTGACGCAAGTATAACTAGAACAACAAACGGGGGAGCAAATTGGATTACTGTTGGATACTCAAGTACAGGCAACGGTTCAGACATGTCCTTCCCAAACAGCCAGACAGGTTATACTTCCGGAGGATCGAATACGTTCTATAAGACAACCAATTCGGGTGTATCCTGGTTAGGCTACTCGACAGGAAATCCCGGGGTAGTAATCTCCACAATTCATTTTATGAATTCACTTAAGGGATTTGCAACGGGTCTGTACGGTGAAGTTCTCTATACACAAAACGGAGGGCTAAACTGGAATATCACAAGAGCTCTGACTCGAAACTATATTACTTGCATTAACTTTTCAGACTCTCTTAACGGAACAATGACAGGATTTTTCGGAACCATCCTAAGGACAACCAACGGAGGAATAAGTTACATTGGTGGCGAAGCTCAGCATATTCCTGACGATTTTCAGTTATACCAGAATTATCCAAACCCATTCA
>CALEVL010000274.1 GCA_937924675.1 uncultured Ignavibacteria bacterium
AGTGTGTTGTGCTCATTATTATCGCCCACGATTGAAATCGTGGGCTGAGTGTGTTATGGCATGCAGAAACCTCTGTTACCACAACTGCTGTATTCAATATTTTTGGACTCTCAACTCACAACTCATCTTCCATCTTTTCTATCAACCACCTGATCCTCCTCTCGGATCTGTAAGGATGAAGCTTTTGGATGAGCTCTTCGAGCTTTTCTGATTTGCGCTTTTCTTTCCTCTGAATCAGAGCTCCCAATGAGTTTATAAATCTCAAATGACTTTCTCTGAATACATCGGTAAGTGATTTGTTTCCCATGAGAAAATGACGATAGGAATCAATTCCAGAGAGCACGGACTCTGTATAGTTCAATTCGTAATATGACATCAACGTCAGGTTGCGGATATCAATCTTGAGATAAAACAGATCTGAGCTTACATCTGCAAGACTCTCAAGAACCTTTTCAAAATTACCTCTCTCGAACTCAATCTGCGCACGGGCAATCCTGACTATGGTATCCCTATCAGGCTGAACAAGGTCTTTGCTGAACCTGTCAATGAAATTCTCCACCCACTCAAATTTCTTCAGCGTCAATGCCGGAAGATATGTATTCCTGAACTTCATCGTTGTCACGGGTGATGTTTCGGAATATTTGTAGAAACCACTGTCAATCTCTTTGCTGAAGATCTCAAAGAGCTCATTAATAAACTTGATCTCTCCCGTATTGATCTTCCTCATGCAAAAAGTCTCAAGCGCATTGAACAGTCCGTACACTTCGATCCTGCTTAGTCTTCCCACACTCTCCATCAGCAGCTTCTTGAATCTGAAATAATAATCTTCGTCAAACGGATGAGTGTTGCAAATAACGCGATAGTAATACAACTCTGCGAGGTACGCATACTCTATCTTGTTCTCCTTCATGTAATCAATCACTTTCTCCATTTGAATGTTGCTGAAGAATACATCGGGAAGATTTGTTTCATAGGTTGCGTTGAATGACTGCTTGTTCACATTCAGATTCGAGATGGTCTTGGTCAGATGAAGCAGAAAAAACAAGATCAGATACTCTCCCGATCGCAACACTTTGTCAAACACAAGCGGCTGCTGATTTCTTTCAAGATGAAAACTGATCTTTGCTTCTTCGAGTTGATACAGGTAATAGAAATTTCTTTCCGATATCTCTGAGGTCTTCTTCAGCTCAGTTTCAAAATTCTTCAATTCGCTGAAGAATACGGGATCAGTTTTTCTCAAGATCATCTGCCTGAGAAAATTCAATCTGTTCTCAAATGAATCCGCACGGGTAATTTCTACGGTCAGAAAATCTCTGCTCATTCTGTTGAGATCAGATATGAGATTCTTCATCACCTGCTCGTTGTATTCCTTTTCTCCAAAGACTTTCCAGTAAAGAATTTCCTTAGAGATCTTTTCCTCCGGAAAATCGGGATATCCTCTCTTCAGCTCCGTGTAAAATTTTACAAGCGTCTTACTCTTGTTGAAGTATGGTGAACTAAGAAAATCACCAAACCGCTTAAGCTCTTCGGGGGTAAATGACTTCAGAGTAAGTACTAATCTGCTTTTATTCACTTAGAACTGAGATTACCGTTATACAATGAAAAACTTTCATTCTGAATGAAATTCCATGGATTTAATCTCAAACTATGTAATGACAAAGGAAAATGCAGGTTACTTTTTCGAAATCTTTTCTTTGGGATGCCGGCAGAGAGCAAATATTTTTGTGAACAATTATTCAGAAGCTCCGGCAGAACATCTGAACTCCAGCTCATTTCCGGCACTATCGGATCTTTCACCGGACAAAATCTTAAACCAAAAAACAAAATGAAAAAGATTCACTTCACTCTCAAGTCCGCTATGCTGATGATCATCCTTTCAGCATGTGCAATGTTCTATGGTAATGCATTTGCCGGTGATGGCATTGGTTCACAAAGTAATTTCAACTTCAGCAAGTCTTCAACTGACTCTAATGAAACCGATGCAATTCAGGAGAGATTTTTTACGGGCGCAAATGCAAGTGACAACTTCGGCCAATCCGTATCTTCTGCCGGAGATGTGAACGGAGACGGCTACGAAGACATTATTGCAGGTGCGCCTCTTAATAATGCGGGAGGCTCTGATGCAGGTAGAGCTTACATCTATTTTGGAGGATCGATAATCAACAGCGTTGCAGATGTTATACTATCAGGAGCTGCGGCAAATGACAATTTCGGATACTCCGTTTCAAAAGCAGGCGATGTCAACGGTGACGGTTACGGTGATGTAATAGTAGGAGCTCATTTGAATGATGCGGGTGGCAGCAATGCCGGCAGAGCTTATATATTTTTCGGTGGAGCTATTATGAATAACACGGCAGATGTTACATTGACCGGTTTGGCCGCAGATAACTCGTTTGGCTTTTCAGTTTCAACTGCAGGAGATTTTAACGGCGACGGATTCTCAGATGT
>CALEVL010000275.1 GCA_937924675.1 uncultured Ignavibacteria bacterium
AAATGCTTATACGAATCTATCATCGAATATGCTTGTTCAAAATAGCCAAGCTCGTAATATATCTTCAGAAGAATGTTTCTCAGATCTGATTTGAAGAGGAAGAATTCATTTATTATCCCCGAAATGCACACAAGAGATCTTTCATAATCCCGCCTTAGAAACCATAGATTTCCATTTGCAAAGTTCTTCATATCTTTCCTGTACTCCGGGCTCAATGCATCAGTATATTTATCAATAAAGTATTCAAACCATTTATCATCCTTCACCGTATTGCAAAAGTAGATTATGTTCCTGTAAGTAATTACTTGCATATACTCATTTTCAGAGAAAGAATACGCATCATTCTCAAGCATTCTTTTATAAACATCCAACGCCTCATCATAAAACTTTTCATTTTTTCTGCTGACTTCTTCAGTGCAGTAATTTGCAAGTTGATTGAATATGATATACTTCTCTTCTCTGTCAAGCATTGCAATATTGCCATAGAATTCATCTCTCAGAGAATAGTAGAAGCTTTTCTCTTCGGGTTCAGTGATGGTTTTAAGATAGTAGTAATGAAGTGCGATGAGATACTTATGCGAGATGTCGCTCTTGTCTATTTCGGCAAAGAGTTTGTCAACATCAACCAGGCGGAATACAGACTCTATGAATTTGTTATCAAGAGGTCTTCCGTATGTTGTCAGAATAGTCTCTACAGAACTAAGCAACTGAATGTAATCAAAAATGAACTGGACAGCCGATGCTTCAAAATATCTCTTCTTCGTTTCAATGAGTCCTTCGAAGTCACTCTTCTGTGAATAGTAAGCTCCTTTTAGAAACTCCGACTGTCTAAGCTTGGCATAATAGTCTTTTCCCGGAGAGAATCCCGGCTGAAGTTTTTTGTCAAATGTGTTAAGTACTCTAACGGAATGGCTGAGCAGTTTCTTGTCATAATAACCCTTGCTCAAAAGAAGGAGTGATTCTGTTTCATTTCTGTCAAGTGCCTGATGCTTCAGGAAGTTCTCTGCTTCTTTGGTAAGATCACTCATCAGATTGATCATCTTCTTGTCACTGTATTCTTCCTTTGGAAAAATTCTGCCAAACACTTGAATTTTATTTGTCTTCTTCTCGTCGAATACGGGATGCATTTCAGCCAATACGGTCAGCAATGGTGCGACATTCCGCCTCGTCTTTACAAACGGTGACAACAAGAATTTTCCGAAGTCAATCAGTTCTTCCCGGCTGAATGCGCTGAGGATCTCTACCAGTCTGCTATCTTTCATGTGAGAATTTAGTCCTCTCTTGTGAGAATAAAAACCTACAAATCTGCTTCTAACGCTCCGTAAATGCAGAATAATATTGCATTCAGTGACAAGTTGTGTGAGAAAATGTTCAAAAGTTTCTTTGGTTTGCCGGAAGATGTGGGATATGTTTGCTACACAATCAACTGAAACAACAATCTAAACCAACAGCAAAATGAAAACAAACACAAGCATCACGGCAAGCGGAAGTTCCGGAAGTAAGAATGCAACAAACAAAAAATCAAATCAAACCCACACCAAGGTGTGTGGTGAAAAAGGAGGAATCAAAATGAAAACACTCACAGTAATGGTTTCATTGTTCATGATCATTGTGATCAACTGCACATCACACGCGGCAACATACAGGCTGTTTGTGACCGAACCTGTCCGCACGTCACCCAACTCAATTGAGTTCTCAATCAGGCTTCAGAACATTTCAACTGATGACGCTGAATTCAGATACTCAATCGGACAGTATTTTCTATTATTCAATACCGCCATATCAAACGGCGGACAACTGAAATACACCTTGCTCGAATCAGGACTACCTGAGATAATGTTGCCGAGAAATCCAATCGTTAAGGGAGATCTTCTCATGCTGGCATGTAATGAAATCACTGCTGACAAGAAATCACTGCCGGAAATCCCGGTAAACCAGGATGGGATACTTATAGCAAGGATGAGATTAGAAACAAGTGCAGCATCATTCACAGGAGATTCTCCTGAAATCCGATGGGCTGATGCAAATTCAAAGTTCAGAACAAAGCTATTTGCTTACGACGGCAAAGCTAACATTGACATAACAAATATATCCAATCATGTCATTGGTGGTGATAACGGCATAGTGAATTATCATGAATTAAGCGGACTTCCAACTGTATTTGATCTTTCACAGAACTTTCCAAATCCGTTCAATCCTTCAACTGTAATAAGATTCTCAGTTCCTCATGAAAGCCTTGTAACACTGAAAGTCTTTGATATTGCAGGAAAGGAAATAATCTCCTTGGTTAATGAGAAAAGAGATGCAGGCATTTACGATGTATCGTTCAACGGAGCCGGACTCTCGAGTGGAATGTATTTCTATAGGATCAATGCAGGTTCATTCACAAAGGTCATGAAGATGGTCCTTGTCAAGTAATTCAATCAAACAAACTCAATCACAAATCAAAACAAGAAATATCAGAATGAAAAACCTAATAATTATCATTGCGGTAATGCTGTTTACAGCGCTGGCGGCTCAGGCCGATGTAAGAAAGATAAAGTTCGTAAACAATGAAGGTAAAGATGTTGACGATCTGCATATTGAATTTGAAAAGAATAATGTTGACTGGGACAGGGATGAACCACATTCATTTGACAATGTAAGGCATGACCCTCCCGGTGACAAGAAGTACAACTTCTGGGGAACAACGATTGCTGCCGGAGATACAGCTGAACTGACATTCGAAAGCGACCATGACATAATAATCAAGGAATGGTGGTGGACAAAAGGCGGAACAGCATCAAAGGACGGTGATAAAGTTGGAAAGTCAAAGAAAGACAACGGAGGAAAGATATTGGTATTCAGCGGAGGAGCAGCAGCCGGCAACGGAATGTACTTAGCTTCCGTAAGCGGTCAGACCAGAATGTTTCAGACAGTTCCGGGATTTATGCCGGATCAGACAATGAACACTTTCATGGGATTCCTGCAATTGGAATTCAACCTGCAAAATGACTCGCTGGTTTATTTTGTTCCAAAATCTCCGGACACATTATATGTTGCCGGTAATAACCAAGGCGACACAATTACGCCGCTGGTCTTGCAAGTCATGCAGCCTGACTTTAATCAACAATTGACAATTCTGCAAATTAATCCTTCTATATTGAGTCTTACTGAATTCATAGAGGGCCGATTTATTCCCGGTCAAAATAAAATGGATGGAGACTACATTGATGTTCATTTCAGGAGTCCGATACCTCCATTTAACATTTTGTCATCTGCTACTTGTTTTCTTGATTCGAACGGAAGAGGAGATGCATGGACTTACGATATCCCAAACGGGCAGCCGTTCTTCATTCAGGTAAATCACAGAAATTCAATTGAGACATGGAGTTCGAACGGCAACAAGATGTTCATCAATGGAAGATGTGTTCACAACTTCACTCTGTCTCCCACCTCTGCATTCGGCGGAAACCTCAAGCAAATGGGAACCAGATTTTGTGTTTACAGCGGTGATACAAATCAGGATGGAGTTATTGACGGAACCGACATGAGTGCTGTTGACAATGATGCGGCAAACTATGCTACGGGATATCTTTCGACTGATCTTAACGGTGACGAAGCAGTTGATGCAACAGATTATGCAATCACAGATAACAATGCAAATAACTTTGTCGGTGTGATAAGGCCATAGGTTGTAATTCTGAAAATAAATGAGGTAATCAAAATAAGAACAGGGACCGAAGGTCGTAAAACCCAAGGTTCCTGTTTAATTGCAGAATACAAGAAGATTCAGAGTCTTGTGGATAAATAAAATCAGAAAGTCTATTTTGTATAATCTAAACAACAAATCCCAAATGTCATGAGTAAAATATTAATAATTTTACTGACTTCCTTCATCATTACCGGCGCAAGCGCACAGACATTTCAAAGAATTGAAAACTATGTTCCCAAGCCTATGCAGAGAGGATTCTCTTTGCAACAAAAAAACGTATCAAGCAATGGAGTAACAGATCCAGTAAAAATTGTTTTAAAGAACAGCGGCATCAATGTTACATCAGCTTGTGCCCCGCAGGGAAGCAGAAGATTCATCCGTGCATGTTATCTCATTACACCCGGCGAGATGAACTCTTCCCAATTCGGGACAGGGGTTGTAACTTCAGTTGGATGGTCATGGATAGCGTTGCAGAGGCAATTCACTTCAACTACGGGCAGTCTGAAAGTGTATCTTCAGAGCACAAGTGATAATACTTACTCAAAGGGAACAAGCTTTGCGTTTGCCTTGGTTGGGATGACCAAACTGACAGACGGAACAATTTCCATACCGGCGAGCGATGGAACATTCAGCATTGATGTAAGCGCCGGAGGTCCCGGTACATCTGCATTTTCAGCAACGTCAGGCCAGGGAGTCTATGTTGCTTTCGAATATGAAACAACCGGAGCGCTTGCATTGCCTCTCGGTTCACCTACAGTATCATGCAATGACTCACTTGTTTCCGGAATGGCATTCAGCACCGATCAGTTTCTTCCCTCTGATGCACTAACATTAATAAATTTTCGACCCGAAACCAGATTCGGAGATCCGAATCCCGATGGAGTAGAAATCATGAGTGTATATACATTGGGAGCAATTCCAACGCCGTTTGGATTTCCTGATACTTTGGGAATTCGGCTCAATACAAACGGAGGACAGACTGTCAATGAGTTGAGAGTTACTTCGCAAAACGTTCAGACATCTGAATATATAATTGACACAACTTTTTTGGTAAATTCTTCCGTTCCTTTAGTTACTCTTGTTTTACCAAAGATCAGCATTCCACAGAGTGACATAGTCATTGTAAAAGCTATTCCCGGTGATGTTGACTTTCAATTGCAGTACTGTCATGATATCACAGCAGACAGATATAATCATGCTGATCCATGTTTACCTGAAGATGGAGGAACCGGTTTTTCTCTTATCACCGGAAGTTTTGTAGCAGGGTTCAACAACTACAGTTCGCAGTTCTTTCCTATTGATGCAATTGATCATTGTTTTGTGAATGATTCTACGGCAGGATTCCAGCAATATCAGTTGATTATTCGGCAAGCTAATATAAACGGCAAGCCCGGGCCATTGCTGTACATTTCACCTCCGCTTCTATCTCCACAAGGGAATACATTTTCACAACATGTAACTCACGATCTGCTTAATACTGTTTACATACCTCCGGCAACTAAATTCTTCGTAGGTTACAAACAATTAAATCCGGTGAACATCAACGCCTGTTATCAGTATGAATATCCTATCCGCCCAAAGACATTCTACTACACTCTTACAGACACAGGTACGGTATGGACAGGATTTGAAGAAGATTCGATTCATTTCAAACTTGACATAGCCCCAAGAAGTTGTAAGAACCTGAAGTTGGAGGCACTACTTCAGGGATTTTATAATGGAAAAGTTATGGCGGAAGATAATTTAATTGTTGAGGTCAGAAACTTCACATTCCCATACTCATTGATTGATACAGACACATCAAAAGTTGATACAACAGGAACCGGATACTTTAGTTTCCCTTTCACGAACAAGTATTCTGATTACTATTTTGTAGTCCGTCACAGGAATCATCTTGAAACATGGAGCTATGCTTTTCCCGAGAGAATAGACTCATGTTTAGACACATATGATTTTACGGAGGCTCTGAATAAAGCTTTCGGAAGTAATATGATAATGGTGGATGATAAGGCAACTATTTATGCGGGAGATGTTAATCAGGATGATGTAATTGATGCAGCCGATGTCTCATTAATTGACAATGATGCTTTCAATTTTGCGGCAGGTTATGTTAATACTGATCTGACCGGTGACAATTTTGTTGATGCTACAGATTTTTCACTGGCAGACAATAATGCGGCGAATTTTGTTACGGCAGTAATGCCATAAGCTCGGACAACTTGCTTCTCGCAGTATGCTCCTTTAGCGAACTCTCAGATAAGCATTGAATACATTGCGAGTAAATTGTGATTGCGCCGAGCATCGACTTGCGTTGCCAAGCAAACAGTCATGCTGAGCCTGTCTAAGCATGACGATTTGAAACAATTTCATTTTCCGAAAGCGTCACAGTTCGACCGGCTCAGTGTGACTGCATTAGGAAAAGTAAAAGAACTATTCTATCGTCTGCTCGTTCCCAAACTCCCAGGCTGTCCGAAAACTCAGATTCCCCGCTCGCTCCCAAACTCCCGTTTGGGAGCGCACTTGTACATGAAACTCCGTTTCATATCCTTTTTGTGGGGTCTGTGGACTTCCCTACCAACGCAAGTCCTTTAAGGAGAGGACTTGTCGAAGAGCTTCAGCATTAGAGATACAGTTCTGCTGCTTCATATACTCTTGGTGTAATTAGGGGAACTGGAAATTGCAGATCTGAAATAGAACTTATTGCATTTAAACATCGAAGCAGAGCTTCTTCTACAAGTGCGCAACTAAACAGGAGTTTGGGTACGAGCATGAAATCTCAACTAAATCTCAGCGGAGAGAAAGGTACAATCGCGATTCATCACTTCAAATATTCATACTCAATGCAAGTTCTGTTGCGCTCTCAAAATCCAGTCTTCTTCCCTCCTCAAAGTAATCCGTAAAATCTTCAACACTTATTTTATCTTGCAGATTCTTGAGTGTTTCGTCATACGCAGATTGCTCTGCTTTCGGGAATACTATCTTCTTGCGTTCAAGAAACTCTTCTTTCACGAATCCAAGCAGTCGTGCGGCATCGGGAAAATTCCCTGTGGTGCAAAACAATTCCGAGATCCTTAGCAGATTCAAGTCTATGTCTTTTCTGTTTCCCATATCACGATAAAGTCTCAAACTCTCCAGATAGTATTGTCTTGCCTTTGTAATGTTTCCTTTGCGGGAAGATGTTTTTCCCAAACCAAACAAATTCACTGCAACGAGGGAATCAGATTTTAGTTCAGTGGCAATTTTAAGCCCGCTTTCAAAATGCTCTTCAGCAATGTCTATTTGGTTCTTGGCATATTCTACTTTCCCAAGATTATAGTATGATTCAGCAAATCCTGCCCTTTCACCCATGTCTTCATACATACGTAAAGTTTCATCATAATATTCCTTTGCCTCGTCAAAATCTCCCCTGTTATAAACCGTATGTCCAAGGTTCAGCAGACATATCACAGTGCCTTCCATATCACTCATCTCTTTCCTTACCTGAAGACTCTCCTTAAGCAGAGCAATTGCTTTGTCAAATTCCCCGCGCTCGAATGCAAGTATTCCTACATTATTCAATGTGATCCCAATGCCGAGAGTATCATTAAGTTCTCTTCTTAATATCAGACTCTCCTCATAGTAGCGCATTGCCTTTTCATCATCTCCGAGATTGCTGGCAGTATTGCCAAGATTATTAAGGGTTTTGGATATTCCATGCTTGTCTCCGTTTTTCATGAAAACAGCAAGATTCTCCTCGTAATATTTTATTGCGCCTTCAAACCTGCCCTGATCATACTCATTGATTCCCAGCCGGTTAACAGTGTCGTTTACTCCTGATTCATCACCTATCTCACGACTCAGTTCCAGACTCTCCAAAAGAAATTTCTTCGCATCTTCGAAATTACTTTTCAGTCTGTGAAAATTTCCTTTGTGTGACAAAACTTTGCAATAGACAGGATCTATTATTGAAGGTCTGGTTTGCGTGACAATTGTGAGCCATCGCAAAGCTTCCGAATAGTGTCCGCGCAATTGCCAATAGTATCCCATTGCTCCGGTAAGTTTGTGGGCTTCACTCATATTCGAAGATTCAACTGCCCAAAGAAGACATTTCTCAACATTTCCGCTTTCGCTCTCCAGAATGGCAATCATTAGAGCATGCCTGATTCCGCGCAATTCTTTACTTGCAGCAACTGCAAATTCGGCAAAGTACTTCAGATGTTTGTCAGCAATTATATTATGCTCACCCGATTCCCTGAGTTTCTCATCACCATATTGCTTGATTGTTTCAAGCATTCTGAATCTCTTCTTATCTTCATTGAAAATTACAATTGACTTCTCAACCAAAAGTGTCATCAAATCAATTACTTCATAACTCTCGATTTTTTCATCGGCACAAATCTCCTCAGCACAATCTAGTGTCCATCCTCCGGAGAATATGCTAAGTCTGTTCCACAAAGTTTTTTCAACATCTGTAAGAAGATCATAACTCCAGTCAATCAATGCTCTGAGAGTTTGTTGTCTTGGAAGAGAAGTTCTTCTTCCGCCTGTAAGAAGATGAAAGCGATTACTCAATCTCTCGCTGATCTGTTCAACCGACAATGCTTTCGTTCTTGCAGCCGCAAGCTCTATTGCAAGTGGAATTCCGTCAAGCTGAAAACAAATTTGTGCAAGAGCCGGTGCATTGTTGTTGTTAACTCTGAAATTCTGATTAACAGCCAATGCCCTTTCAATAAACAACCTTACTGACTCAAACTGCGTAAGCTGTTCAGGTGTATCTTTATCATCCGGATTTGGAATTCCAAGCGACAGAATTCGGTGACATTGTTCACCGTCTATTCTGAGCGCTTCACGGCTTGTAGCAATTATTTTCAGTTTAGGAATTTTCTTAAGCAGCTCCTGCGTAAATTCTGCTGCCGCATGAACCAGATGTTCGCAATTATCGAGTATCAGCAGCAATTCCTTGTCCTTAAGATAATCTATGAGCGTGTGCATTACATTCTCTGACGTCTGCTGTGAAATTTGCAGAGATTGAGTTACGATGTCGGGAAGGAGTTCAGGCTCAAGCAATGACGCCAGTTCAACAATCCAGACACCGTCAGCAAATTCATCAATCACATCCGCCCCAAGCTGCATTGCAAGACGCGTCTTTCCTGCACCTCCTGTTCCTGTAAGAGTAAGTAAGTGAGTTTGTTTGAGGAGATCTCTTACAAGTAACATTTCCTGCTGCTTCCCTATAAAACTTGTAAGCTGAACAGGAAGATTATTGGGTCTTGCATCAAGTGTCTTAAGAGCTGGGAAATCAATACGAAGTTCAGGTGCGGAAACTTGAAAGAGCCTTATAGGTTGAATAAGATCTTTCAGCCTGCGTTCACCAAGATCACGGAACGTTGTATCCGTGACATACTTTTCTTGCATAAATCTAACCGTCTCTTCAGAGATCAGGATCTGTTCGCCATAAGCCGCTGACATTATTCTTGCTGTTCGGGCAAGTGTGATGTAGCCCATATAATTCTTACCATTCCATTCTGCCTTACCGCAATGAATCCCAATTCTGACTTTTATCACTGCATCTTTCCATTGAAACGAGGCAAGGTTTTTTTGAATAGTAACAGAAGCCCTAACAGCATCGACCACATCAGCGAAAGCACAACAGAATGCATCACCGTTTATGTCGAATACATGACCGTTATTAAATTCAACTGCATCTCTTAGAATATTGTTATGTGCTTCGAGAGCAAAGGGTAATGACTTAGGAAATTGCTGAGCAAGCAAAGTGCTTCCTTCTATGTCAGTGAAAAGAAATGTGAAAATACCGGATGAAACTTTGAGCATAAATACAATTTGACGCAAATTAAAGTAATGCACATTAAATAAGTATGGAGTAAGTTATTGCCAAAGATTAGAACATTGCAATTCCGATTGTCCCCACACTTGCTTCCCGCTCGTTCACAAACTCCAGTTTGTGAACGCACTTGCAAATGAAACTCCGTTTCATATCTATTCTACTCGTTACAAAGCTTTCCGCTCGTTCACAAACTCCTGTTTGGGAACGCACTTGCACATGAAACTCCGTTTCATATCTCTTTATTGCTCGCTCACAAGCTCTATAATAAAATACTTGCCCGCTCTCGCTCGTTCACAAACTCCTGTTTGTGAACGCACTTGCACATGAAACTCCGTTTCTTATCCCTAAAAGTATAATTACATTTGTTACGTCGAATGTGAACATATTAAAGGAGAAGAAATCATGAAAAGCAGATACAGGATCATCGATGAGAAACAGCTCTACTTTGTCACCTCTACAGTTCAAAAATGGATTCCGGTTTTTACAAGCGAAAAGTATTTTGAGATTCTTACCGGCTCTTTTAAATATTCACAAAGAGAAAAGAATCTTAAAATTTATTCTTATGTAATTCTCGACAATCATTTCCATTCAGTTCTCAGTGGAAATAATCTTAGTCAAACTATTGCATCAATAAAGAGTTATACGGCCAGGACGATAATTGATCTGCTGAAAGCAGACAAAAAAGACTGGCTTCTTAATCAACTTGAGTATTACAAATTGAAGCATAAATCCAATAGTGAACATCAGTTTTGGCAGGAAGGTTTTCATCCGCAAATGATCTAAAGCGAGGAAGTATTCAGACAAAAAGTTGAATACATACATTTCAATCCTGTAAGAAGAGGACTTGTCAGGGAGCCTGAGCATTGGAGATACAGTTCTGCCGCCTCTTATACTCTTGGTGTAAAAGGAGAACTGGAAATTGACAATCTGGAATAGAGCTAATTTCATGAATTAATTGAAGCAGAGCTTCTTTAACAAGTGCGAACCCAAACAGGAGTTTGGGTACGAGCATAGTATGGGTATGAGCATAAATGTTTTCAGACAGTCTGAGGAGTTTGGGTACGAGCATAGTTTGGGTTCGAGCATAAACGTTTTCGGACAGTCTGAGGAGTTTGGGTATGAGCATAGTTTGCGTACGACCACAAACGTTTTCCGACAGTCTGGGAGTTTGGGTACGAGCATTGTAATAATAAAAAAAATTAGAGTAATGCACTTTAAGTAAATATGATGTAAGTTATTAACCAAAAATTTGAAAGTGGAAAGTGTACATGACAGCAAGCGTGTCTTGCTTGGAATATTGTTAGGAATACTACTTCTGGTAATTACATCCGGAGTTTCTGCCTTATCAGTCTTCATGGTGTCATTACTTGTATTCGGTTGCGTTAGCAGTCCGCCGGACTGGCTTTTCTCTGTGATATTCTTCGGCTTTCCTATACCATTGGTAATATCATCAATACTAATCCCTTATCTATACATAAAGAGAAGTAAAGCGAGTCTGATTGTATTATCGGCAGTTTCAGGATTATTTTCGAGTTGCATGATCTTCTTTGTTTGGTTCCTTTTGCTGACGAGATACTGCTGAAGTGAGATGTGAGTGTAAAGGTGTGAGGTCAGGTAGTATTTTTCTTCATGGCTTTTGAATCGGTCCCCTCAAATTCAGTGAACAAAAGTTCAATTTCAGTTTTTCGAAGTGGTGAATATGTTTTTCGAAAGGACATAAATGCATTTCCAACTCATTGAACAACATTTCCTAAAGGTGCAAATGTGTTTCCGGAACGGTGCAGTTTATTTCCGGAGGTTATCAGTGTATTTCCAAATGACATCTGACAATTTCAAAAGGCAATCACATTACTTCTAAACTGTATCAAACATTTTCCAGGCGGTGCAAATCTATTTCCAAAAGTAATAAGTTTATTTCCAAATGCAATCAGTGTGTTTCCAATAGCAATCAGTTCATTTCCGGAGGCAATCATTGAACTTCCGTTCACTTGAAATGTTCTTCCGGAAACACTGTGAGTTCTTACAGAAGCAAGATTAGTTCATTCAGCAATAGATTTAAGTCTTAAGGCAGTTAAAAATGTTCTTACAAAGACATGCAATATCTATACAATTCCGGAATTAATTCTTAGAACCACAATTTCAATTCTTAGAAACATAAACCATATTCTTAACTATACGCTCCGGAGTCTTAGTGTTGTAATCAGACGGCATACAAAAGCGTGAAGAAATCTTAAACAAGAGCAGTAAGTTCTTAAAGATGAAACTTGAGTTCTTCTTCTGAAACAAACTGTCCTTACAAATGTGTAAACAGTTCTTCGACTTGCCACAATTCAAGAAAATGAAAACAATTTACTTCCCGGTTTCAATCTTCCCGGTAGTGTGATCCAATTCAGAGCCGAACATACTATGCGGGATGAGAAAAATTGCAAGAAGTATAATCGATGCGGCTATTGCCCACGCGCGATTTGATTCATCTTTCTTAATTTTAAGATATGCAACCAGCCATCCGATGAAGGCGATAAGAGTTTTGTTATCCGTGAGATCCTGTCCGAACGGCCAGCCGGTCCAGAATTCACCGAAAGCAAATTTTTGAACCACCGGTCCGAGGAACAATCCTCCAATACCAAGCAATACAAAGGTTAACATTGACATCTTCAGTGTGTTGCTTCCTTTGGTCAGGGCTTCAAGCCCGGTCCTTGTAGAAAGAAGCATTGCGCCAAACATGCATATAACGTGAGGGATCAATATATACAAAGGCACTGCTCCTTTGAAACGAATCACGACAGGATTCTCGGTAAGCAGGTATTCCTTGATGCCATCATTTAGAATTACAATGTATTCAAGTTTGCCCGCAGGCGGTTGCGGAGGCAATGATGCTATAATATTGTCCTCATAGGAATTGAAGAAAGCACTTTTCCATTCATCGTTGCTTCTGTATCTCCTGTAATCAATTCTTCCGCTGAAACCCTGCGTGTTTCCTTTCACAACAATTTCTGCCGGGATATGGCTTTCATTTGAGGTTAGCAGCTTAAACTCGAGCAGATTTTCGTTGATAATAATTCTTCCGCTAACAGGATAAGTCGGACCGGTAACCCTTTGGTAGTAAGCAATAGCCAGCGTGAAAACAATGGACAAAATCCACAAAGTCCAAGATATCATTTTTCGTTTTCTGTAATCGTCCAAAACAGTTTGATTTTGAATAGAAAATTCTGACTGTAAAAATATGAAATTTAATGGTCAAATTCTGTTATTACCCGATATGGTTTTAATTGCCCGCAGTATAAAGATTCGATTTGCGCAGAAGGCCGGTTTACCCGTCAAGGACGGGCATGCATTCCTGCCATATAAGGAATGCTGCAGGGATGATACACGGACCTACTTTAACTACGAATCTCCAGGTGGTGAAGTCACTACTCCGTAGAGCCCTGCATGCGCTGGGAGGCATATTGGGGAGATGTTCGTCTCTCTATTTGGAGACACTCACCTTAAAGGGGGTGAGCCGAATCCCATCTGCCTAACGACACGCCCCCCTTAAGAGGCTGTCTAAAAACTTGTCGTCCCCGCCCGCCTGCGGAAAGTGCTGAAATTCAGTATTCTTCGGGCAGGTTTACCCGGCAAGGACGTACCCGCCTGCAAAGAATGTACTTGAATTGTCATCTGGGAGCAGGAGTGTTTCTATCGGGGACACATCTAAATTGATCAGTTTTCTGTGTGGATTCTCGCCTGGAACACGTGGGAATGACAGAAAGGGTAGGTTTTTGGGACAAACTCATAAGAAGGGGGTGACCAGTTATTCATATTCTCGTTCACAAGTCACAGCTTGGCAACGAGAAAGAATATAAAAAAAGGCCTGCTCATTTCTAAGCAGGCCTTGTGAATTGATACTGATGTTAATTTAGTTCTTTGATGATTCCAGCCACTGCTCAAATGACTTGAGCTTTGGGTGGATTGCCTTTAGTTCTGAAATATTTGCCTCGTATCCTTTATCCATAAACCACTGAAACATGTCAGCCATTTCTTTGCTGTTCGCACGCAATACATCAACCGGCAGTTCACTGAATTCAGCACTCTTCCCGAAAAGTTTTCCATAGATGCTTGCAACTTCCGGCATCGAGATTTCATCACCCGCGAGTTCGATCTCTTTCTTGTTGTACTTGTCAGGCTCTGCAAATATTATCCTCGTGAATTCTCCAATGTCATCAACAGCAACCATCTGAAGCTTTGTGTCATTCTTCATTGCCATTACAAGTTTGAGCACACCATTCTCTTCTGTCGGCTTGAACCATGCGTTGAAGTTTTCCATGAAAAATACAGGTCTTAAAATTGTGTAATTCATTCCGGTATCTTTGAGATGTTTTTCCAATACGGCTTTCACATCAAAGTGCGGCAAGCCGGTGTTTCTTTCTGCGCCGCCAACTGAAGTCATTAGAAAATGTTCTACACCCGACTTCTTGGCTGCATCGATCAGATTCATTCCCTGTTTCAATTCACCTTCGTATCCGTGCTCCCAGAAGTTCTGAACGCTGAACACTCCGTAAACTCCTTCAAGCGCTTTCTCCAAAGAGGCAACATCATTAAGATCGCCCTTTACTACTTCAACGCCAAGTTTCCTGAGTTCTTCGGCAGCCGGCTTCGTATCATCTCTTGTAATTGCTCTCAGCTTCCAGCCGTCTTTTAGAAGATGCCTTATAGCTGCGCCACCCTGATTACCTGTTGCACCTGTTACCAATATTACTTTTTCGGATTTTTCCATATTATTTATTTTTTTGTTAAAGTTTTTCAAAAAGATCAGTAAGCAACTGACCGTGGTTTTCGTTGAACAGTTCAAAACTTACTTCATGCATGATCTGAGACTTTATTCCGGAATCGAGAATTACATCTTCATAAGTTACATAGCAATCCAGCGCTTGATGACACTTTTTTATATCCTCATCACTAACCGTTACTATGCATTTGATATCCTCCGGTGAAGAATATGATAGTTTAAAGTGATCCTGCATACTTGCTGACTCTTTGTTCATGGTATAGAATGCAAGTCTCTTGAGAAAATTATGGTCATCTTTCAATTCGCAATACACTCTCTTTACAACTGCATGAGTTACGAGATGATCATGAAACCCGCTGATTCCATGCACTGCGTATGTTACCAAAACATCCGGCTTCAATCTTATAATTTCGTCGCAAATGATGTTCTCAATTATTCTCGGATCCAACCATTTCAATCCACTATCAGGCAGATTTAGAATGGTCAGTCCTTTAAGATTCAAAACTTTTGCAACGTCTTTCATTTCCTTCGCCCGGACATCACCCATTTGTTCAACAGAATATCCAAACTTCTCTCTTTGCTTTGTAGCTCCTCCTTTGGTCAGTGTCAGGAGATAAACTTCATGTCCGTCTCTGGACTGCTTATTCAATACCTGACCTATTCCAAAGCTCTCATCATCGGGATGTGGAAAAATATATAATACTTTCATGATTTCTGTTTAGATATTCTTAAGATGAACAATTGGTTTTGGTTTCGACGATCTCGAAAAACTCATTACGCTCCTGCTACCAGGTTTAGCTTTATTTGAAAGTCATCGCTGATTAGATTGTCACCAAGATTCTCATAGAATTTTCCTGAGCGAAATTTTATGTCCCATAGTGTTCTGTCAATCTTAAAGTTTGCAGCCGCATTCAGCTTTCCTTCTGCAACAGATACTTTTGCCGGGAATGAAACAGGATTTGTAATGCCCTTTATTGTAAGTGAACCGTTTATTTTCATATTATTCCCTTTGTCGTCAGTCATCGGCTCCACTGATGAGATAACAAATTTACCAACCGGATGAGAGCCCGCGCTGAAGAAATCATCAGACTTTAAATGACTCACGAGCTTTGCATTCATTTCGGCATCTTTAAGATCAAGCACATTAATCGTTGTAAAGTCTATGTCAAAGCTTCCACCTGTAATCTTATCATTGTCCACATACACATCGCCTGCCTTAATTTTCACTGTACCATTATGCTTACCGGTAACTTTTTTCCCTTCCCAGAAAAGTTCACTGCTTGTGGGATCGACTGTTTTTTTTGTTCCCGCCGGTACATTAGTAGTTGATGTTGTGTTCTGTGTTGCCGTTGTTTGTTTGTTAGAAGTTGCCTCGTTCTTTTTGCTTGTTTCGTTTTTACTTGTGGTTTCATCCTTGGAACAGCCCGTCAGAATTAACGATGCACCAAAGATCATGAAGCTGAGCATTGCAAATGTGATTGTTTTCATTGTTTATCTATTTATTTGTTTTGTAAATGATTAGTGATCTACAGAACTTCTGACTTTGTCAAGAAGTTCATTGAGTGTTTTTGCATCCGACTTTGACATGTGCTTAAGGAAACCAAGCCATTCTGCCTGAGCCTTGTCAATCTCCGCCAACATCTTGAGCCCTTTTTCAGTTATTATAACATCCACACATCTTCTGTCTTCTTCAGAGTGTTTCCTGCTGACAAGTTTCTTTGTTATTAATTTGTCAACTATTCTCGATGCATTGGACATTTTATCGAGCATTCTGTCAATCAGAAGATTTACCGTGGCCGGCTCAGGGTGCTGTCCCCTCAAAATCCTTAATACATTGTATTGCGGTAATGTCAGATTATATGGCTTAAGAAGCTCTGTATTCTTCAGACTTAGCCAGCTTCCTGTATAAAGAATGTTGATTACTAATTTCAGGTGTTCGCTCTCGAATGACTTTTGTTTAATAGCTTCTTCAATTTTCATGTACAAATATATGTATATACATATAATGTGTCAACATATAAATCTATGTACCTACATTAAATTTTTGTTAAGCAATTTTAGTTCATAATAATTATTTTTGAAACCATGGAAGATATTACATTATTAACTGCAAAACTCCCCGGTGTTTGGGAGGGTCTTCAGGGTGACGGAGTGTATCATGAGGAGTGGTCCTCTGTTGATGGAAGCTCTTTGCACGGCAGAGCTTATCTTATAAGAAAAGGAGAGATCACAAATCAGGAAAAGCTAAGCATTATCATTGATCACAGTGAGATATTTTATGTTGCTGAAGTCAGCCACAATTCTGGGCCGGTTAAGTTTCGCCTGACTTCAGGCTCAGATGATATATTCATATTTGAGAATCCTGAACATGACTTCCCGCAGAAGATTACTTATGACCTGTCTAATTCAGACCACTTGCTTGCAATAATAGAAGCAGTGAAGAATGGAAAAACGAAGAGAATTGAATTCAGGTTGCAAAAGATTAGAAACTAAGCAGAATGAATATTGCTGCCGTTAATTAGCAGCTAACATCAAAGAAATACAAGTTTACTGCTTTAGTTTTGGATCAAATGCATCCCGCAGCCCGTCCCCTAGAAGGTTTACGGCAAATACTGTAATCATAATTGCAAGCGATGGAAATATTGCCAATCCCCAGTTTGTGCCTACTACAATATATTTATAGCCGTCAAATATCATTTGTCCCCAGCTTGCTGTTGGCGGCTGAACTCCGAGTCCCAGAAAGCTAAGACTTGCTTCAAAAATAATTGCAGCTGCAAGTCCAACTGTTCCTGTTACAATTACGGGTCCCATTGCATTTGGCAAGATGTGTCTGATCATAATTCTGAACGGTTTGAATCCGACTGCCTTAGTGGCTTCTACAAAATCAGTTTCGCGAAGTGAGAAGAACTGACCTCGAACAATTCTTGCTACATCAACCCAACCGGTAAGTCCGATTGCCACAAATGCCTGCCATAGACCTTTGCCAAGAACGACAGATAAAGCAATTATAAGTAATATTGCCGGGAATGCGAATATAACATTAACGAGCCACATCACAACCATATCAGTCTTACCTCGGAAATATCCCGCCATTGATCCGAGAAGAATACCGATTACAATCGCAATACTTTCTGAAATCAATCCCACAGTCAGGCTGACCCTGCTTCCATAAATTAATCTGCTTAGTACATCTCTTCCGAATCTGTCCGTTCCAAGATGAAACGTTACCTTCTGAATATACTCACCGCCTTTCTTAATGATGTCATCCTTCTTCATTGCAAATTCCTGGTCATCATAACCTAAGAAATAGACTTCATCTCCGGCCTCTCTTACAAATCCTTTTACAGCCACATATTTTATTTCATCGCTTATGTTTGGCTGCTTTGCTGCAACAACATCACCCTCAAAGCCAATTGGTTTTGCTGCAAACTCAAGTATCTGTTGATTCGGATCAAAAGGCGCAATAAGTGGAGCAAATAATGCAATGAGCACAATGATGACAAGCGTCCATAAACCTGCCATAGCAAGTTTATTACGTTTAAGGCGCTTCCATGAATAATACCAAAGAGAGTGGCTCTTGTCCTCTATGTTAAACTTATTTAGATCCTTTGTATATTCTTCAGAGATTTTGCTCACTGCTTATTCAGGCTAATTTAACTTTAGGATCAAGCATTGCATAGACTATATCAACAAAAAAATTAATTACCACAAAAACAATTGCACTGAAAAGAACAGTGCCCTGTATCATCGGGAAATCAAGTTTAAAAATTGCATCGACGGCAAGAAGACCGATACCCGGCCAGTTGAAAATATATTCAATGAAGAATACACCTCCGAGTGTTGCAGCAAGTGACGCACTTATTGTTGTTACAACCGGATTCAGAGCATTTCTCAATGTGTGTTTGAAAATAACTTTCCCGGAACTAAGTCCTTTGGCTCTGGCAGTTCTCACATAATCCTGATTCATAACATCAAGCATAGACGAACGCGTAATTCTTGCAGTGATTGCCATTGGACGTAAGGCAAGAGTGACCATTGGCAGAACCAGATATTGCCAGCCTTCATTTATATATCCTGAAATTGGAAACCATTTGAGTATATGTCCAAATACCAGCGCCATTATTAAACCGAAAGCAAATGAAGGCACTGAGATACCAAATAGAGCAAAGATCATTGCGGCATTATCTGTGGCAGTATATTTTTTTACTGCAGAAATAATTCCCATTAAAACACCAAGCATAGATGAAAAGAATAAAGCGCTGAAAGAGAGCATGGCAGTAGCAGGAAGTTTTTCCAGAATTGTAGAAACGACATCTCGATTTGTAGCATAAGATCTTCCAAGATCGCCCTTAAATGCATTTGTCATGAACCTGACGTATTGTACATAGACCGGCTTATTAAGACCCAATTCTTCTCTCACGGCTTCAACAGAAGCGACGTCAGCTCTTTGTCCAAGCATCATTCTTGCCGGGTCGCCGGGAAGAATATATAGCAGACAGAAGGTAACTGTGAGTACCCCAAAGATTATGAAAAGTGAATACACAAGATTTCTTGTGATGTAAGTCCACATAAGAAGTAGTCTTATTTTCCCGTTTGTGCAAAAAAAATCCCGGACTTTTAATAATAAAGTCCGGGCTCTAAGTTCAACTCAACATTAAAACATTAATTTTCAACGACTCTTTTTGCTTTCAGATAAGTTCTGGTATAGTATTCATCTTCAAGAGATGCAACAGATACACCTGACTTTGAACCTGAATGAGCAAAAAACCCATTACCGAGATACATACCAACGTGTGTAACTCTTCCTTTTCTCATGGTGTCGAAGAACACGAGATCGCCAAACTTCAAGTCTGACTTTTCTACCGGTTCACCAACACTTGACTGTTCGAGAGAAGTTCTCGGAAGTGTTACTCCCAACGATTGATAATATACGGTCTGTATAAATGCTGAACAATCAATGCCTCTTTTTGAGGTACCTCCCCACAGGTAGGGAGTATTGATATATTCGATAATCTTGAACATAACTTCATCTTTGTCCAGATTACCTGAGAATTCTGCGCTTGAAATGAAACCTGCAAGACTGCTTGAAATTGCTTCAAGATTTTCCTTGTCTATCAGGGCTTTTTCGGTTAAGGTGCTGGTGGAGACAATCTCCTGTGAACCATTGCGTCCATTAGCATCTTTCGAAGAGTAAACCTCTGTTTCATCTTCATTTGCAATATCCTTTGTACCGGAACAACCGATCATAACCATTGCCGAAAAAGCCAGTACGACAATCGTCATATAACCGGATAGTCTGGTTTTGACCATAAGGTTAACCTCTTATTTATTTTGAAATGATTAAAAGAACAATAAGTTTGTTTAAAAACTTGGACAAAAGTATAGACTTATATACTATTTATCAAGCCATAAATACCTAAAATTTACTCTGTGCATTGCATCAAGTGCATAGCCCTTAACGTATGGCTGAAGCATCCTGTAATCCTCATCATAGTATATAAACATCATTGGTGCCTGTGAAATAGCGATTTGTTCGGCCTGAAGATAGAGTTTATATCTTTCTGCCTGGTCAGTGGTTGCAATGGCTTTCTCAAAGAGTGCATCGTACTCGGGATTCTGATATCGTGTGCTGTTTATTGGACTAATAGCAGTAGGATCCTTCGGCACATTCTTCCCGTAGAACAGATTCAGAAAATTCTCGGGCTCGGGATAATCCCCTATCCAGCCAAGCCTGTAAAAGTCAGCTCTTCCGGCATCAATGTTATCCAAATGCTGAGCAAACTGAATGATATTGAGCTTCATATTAACACCAATCTCCTTCAGCATGCTTTGTATTGATTCGGCAAGCTGGATATTTCTGTCACCACCGGAATTTATCTGAAGCACAGCATCCGGAAAACCTTTGCCTCCGGGATATCCTGCTTCCTCCATCAACTTCTTTGCTTTCGCAAGATCAAAGTCATATCCCTTAATGCTCTTAACATCGTAGTTAGGCATAGATGGAGGAACTATTCCATAAATTGCTCCCATGTATCCCTGACCATTGAGAACAAACTTAAGGATCTTATTCCTGTCTATTGCATAATTGAATGCCTGCCTGACTTTTTCATTGTTGAATATTTTGCCTGTTGTGAGGAATCCATAAAACTGAATTGCAAGTGACGGTACTTTCTGAAGCGTGAATTTCTCATACTCAGGCTTCAGGGTTTTTTCCGGAGTTACGATCTCTTTAAATGATTCATTCGGAAGACGATAACTTTCATCGAGATTTCCGTTTCTGAATTCAAGGAATTGCTGAGATACTTCTTTAAGGAATTTGAATTTTGCACCGTCAATATATGGAATTTGATTACCGTTTTTATCTTTCTCCCAATAGTTGGGATTCTTCTTCAGATTCAACTCGAGGTCCGGTTTCCAGTCAACAAAAATGAATGGACCTGTACCAACAGGATTCTGGAAGAAATCTTTACCGTACTTGTCAATTGCTTCTTTTGGAACAACATACGCATAAGCAAGAGTCAGATAATAAATGAACGGTCCGAATGGTTTCTTAAGTTTGATCTGAAATGTTGAATCGTCTTTAACAACATATCCGGATACGCCGTTTAACTTCGGTTCCCTGTTCTCTTTCCTTGCGGCTGACACTTCATCAAAATATTCTTTGGCTCCTTCAACATGATTCTTGTAATAATCAAAACCGAGTGTTCCTGTTCTTGGGTCACATACTCTGTCAAACGAATATTTTACATCGTTTGCATTGTATTCCCTTCCCTTGCCATTGGGGAAGCATTCATTGTCCTGAAACTTAGGACCCTTCTTCAAATGAAATGTATATACAAGTCCGTCTTCAGAAATTTCCCATCTTGTCGCAAGCTGCGGGATCAGATTCAAATTAGTATCAAGATCAACAAGCAGATCATAAATCTGATGCGCCACATGGTGCGATACTACATCATTGATGCCAACGGGGTCAAGGCTTCTGATATTCTCAAGTTCATTTATCCTGTAAATTCCCCCGCCTTTAATTCCGCCATTGAGTGCAACTCCGCTTGTTGTTTCTTTCTTAGGATTGCATCCGCCCAGAAAAATTATTGTCAGTATTGCAAGTGCTGAAATTCTCTTTATCATTCAAATAGTGTTTGACAGTTCTCGATTTTTTTAATTTTCAATTCTCAATTTTCAACTCTCAACTCTCCCTCGCCACAACCATCGCGCTTGCCTGAGCCACAGGAAGGAGTACCATCTGTGCAATCACAACATTCTCATCTCTTGTTGCGGCAAAAAGTATAGCATCTGCCACATCATCCGGTGACAAAGGTTTCATGCCTTTATAGGTTGCTTTGGCTTTGCTTTCATCACCTCTGTATCTCACAAGACTAAACTCTGTTTCAACTAACCCTGGATCTATTGTGGTTACTCTAACATTTGTTCCGCTCAGGTCCATTCTCATTCCTTTTGTAATTGCGTCAACTGCATGTTTGCTTGCGCAATAGACATTACCGTTGGGATACACTTCATTCCCTGCGATTGAACCGATGTTTATTACATGCCCTGAGCCGGACTTAAGTATGAGTGGTATCACACATTTGGAAACGTAAAGCAGACCTTTTACATTTGTATCTATCATTTCATTCCAGTCATCTAGCGAACCTTCATGCACTTTCGAAAGTCCGCGGGCAAGTCCTGCATTATTTACAAGCACTTCTATATTCTTCCATTCATCTTCAAGTCCTGATATAGCTGATTCAACAGCATTGAAATCTCTCACATCTAATACCAATGTTCTGACATCAACATCAAATTTCTGAACAAGCTCAGCACTCAAAGACTCCAGTCTTTCCTGCCTACGCGCAGCCAGCAATAATCTGCATCCTGATTGAGCAAATCTGAACGCAGTAGCGCGACCAATGCCGCTAGTTGCACCTGTTATGAAGACTAGTTTACCATTGAGGTCTTTCAATGTTTATAAAATAAGTAAGATGAAATGTGGTTGCTTTCGATTTACTTCAAGATATGTATTTCAACGCTATAAGAAAACAAAAATATATTGCTCGAAGATTACTTGCGTATGCAAAAATCTACTGGATAGAGATTACTCGGAGATTCCCTCCGTTACACTCATCGCACCTATTTGTCATCCCTGCGCCCGTCATTGCCGGGCAGGAATGCAGGCCTGCCCGCATAGAGTGTTCATGATACATCGCTGCAGGCGGGGATCTACGGAATAGTGGATTCATTACTCGGAGATTATTTGCATATGCAAAAATCTACGTAGTCGTGTCTTCATTAATCGTAGACTCCTGCCCGCCTGCGCATAGTGTTTAAGTTCAGAATTCTTCGGGCAGGCATTCGCAGGAGTGACAATCTTAAAGGGGAGTCACATTCTTAAAAGAAATGACAAACATAGAGAGAATGACAAATCAAATGTTGCTCTACTATCGTGTATTCACATTTCGTATTGCAAATGTAATCTTAACAATTTAGGTTTGTGCGACCCCATTTTTATCAACCACTCATCATACCAGTCATGAAGATCATTTTCTTTCTGTTGCTCATTGTTATAAATAGCCCATTGTATGCTTCTCAACCTCCGACAGATGAACACATTAAAGTTGATCAGTTTGGTTACAGAACAGGCGACAAGAAAATTGCTGTCATCAGCAATCCAATCACGGGATATAATAATTCAAATCCGTTCATTCCCGGATCTGTTTATCAGATCAGGAAATGGAATAATGATGAGATTGTATTTTCAGGAAGTATAGTTGCGTGGAACGGTGGAGCAACTGATCCTCAGAGCGGTGATAAAGTTTGGTGGTTTGATTTTTCTTCAGTTAATACACCGGGAACATACTATGCTTATGATGTAACGCGAAATGTCCGTTCACATCAATTCGAAATTACGAATCAATTATATCTCAGCGTTCTCAAACAAGCTGCACGGGTATTCTACTATCAAAGATGCGGTACTCCGAAAACCGTGCCTTATGCACAAACAGGATGGACTGATGATGCCTGCCACATAGGAAGTTTGCAGGATACTGATTGCCGGCTTTACAGCAATACTAATCCTTCCACTTCAAAGAATCTTTCCGGCGGGTGGCATGATGCAGGAGATTACAACAAGTATGTCAACTTTGCATTTGAACCAATGCTTGATCTTCTGCTTGCGTACGATGACAATGCATTAATGTTTGGAGATGATTATGATATTCCCGAATCCGGTAATGGAATACCTGACATACTTGATGAAGCAAAGTATGAATTGGATTGGCTTCTTAAGATGCAGCAACCGAATGGCTCTGTGCTCAGCATAGTTGGTGTTGTTAATTATGGTACGGCAAGCCCGCCTTCAGCAGATAACAATCAAAGACTTTACGGACCGGCAACAACATCTGCAACACTGTCTGCCTCGGCGGTGTTTGCACTTGGAGCTCTGCAGTTTAACAGCATCGGTCAAACTGCTTATGCAAATACTCTGTTGACTGCTTCTGTAAATGCATGGAACTGGGCTGTTGGAAATCCTTCAGCAACTTTCTATAACAGCGGGATCATTGGTGCCGGCGAACAGGAAGTCAGCACATATGAAAGACTTGTCAGGAAGATGGCTGCATCCTGTTTTTTGTTTGCTCTCACAGGCAATACGGTTTACAAATCTTTCTTTGAATCAAATTATAATCAGATGCATTTGATACAATGGGGATATGCTTATCCGTTTGAGTGTGCACAACAAAATGCTCTGCTTTATTATTCATCATTGCCATCAGCTTCAACTTCAGTTGCAAATGCAATAAAGAATGCATACAGAAATTCACTCAAAACCAACAACGCAGACAATCTCCCTGCTTACCTTAATAAGACTGATTCTTATCGCGCGTATATGTCAAATCAGAATTATACATGGGGAAGTAATACTACAAAGGCAAGGCAGGGAATAATGTTCATCAACATGATTGAAAACGCACTGGATACTTTGAACAATACAAACTACAGAGAAGCTGCTTTGGGTTTCATCAACTATTTCCACGGAGTTAATCCAACAGGATTCTGCTATATGACAAACATGTCCGCAAACGGTGCCGAGAATTCTGTGAATGAGATATATCATTCATGGTTTGAAGACGGCAGTTCACTTTGGGACAGGGTCGGTACTTCCGTCTACGGTCCGGCGCCGGCTTTCATACCGGGCGGTGTCAATCCAACTTATGCATTGGACGGATGTTGTCCTTCAGGTTGCTCGTCATACAATTACTTATGCAATACATCACTGGTTACTCCGCCAATGGGACAGCCTATACAAAAATCATACAGAGACTGGAATACAAGCTGGCCGCAAAACTCATGGACAATAACAGAACCGGGCATCTATACTCAGGCGGCTTATGTAAGATTATTATCGTCGTTTGTTGAGGCATCATCAATAAGACAGGTGAAAGTGATATTGGAAGGATTGTACGATGAAGGTTTGGGTTATCAAAATCTAAGAGACACAATTAAAGTCTTGTTAAGGAGTATAGCTTCGCCCTTTTCAGCGGTTGATTCAGCAAAGGGAGTAATTGATTCTATTGGTTCAGCGGTGATGCTTCAGTTTCAGAATGCACCTACCGGTACTTATTATATTTCTGTCAAACATAGAAACTCGATTGAGACGTGGAGTAAGGCGGGTGGTGAAAACTATAACAGCAATGAGACATTCTACTACAACTTTACTGACGATTCATCAAAAGCATACGGTTCCAATATGAAGATTGTTGACTCATCTCCGGGACGCTATGCAGTTTACAGCGGAGATGTGAATCAGGATGCGGCAATTGATGCAACCGACTTATCACTTGTTGAGAATGATGCAGCAAATTTTGAAATGGGCTACATACTGTCAGATCTTAACGGGGACTATACTGCCGATGCAACAGACCTTGCTATAGTGGACAACAATGCTTTTAATTTTGTAGTAAGGATTATTCCATGAATAAATTGTAATTGTAATAGATATGCCTGAGTCTAGCTTCCTTGGCTCTATGTTTCCGATAAACAGAATCAGAAAGAATCATAAGTAGCTTTCTATAGTACTATCCGTTGAATATTTTGGCAGAAATAATCATTGTAAAATTTTGAAGTATAAGAAAACAAAGATCATTTGCACAATCGGTCCTTCAAGCGGAAGCGTACCGCTGATCGGCAAATTGATAGCAGCCGGGATGGACGGGGCACGACTGAACTTTTCACATGGCAGCCATGAGATACATAAACAGTATATTGAAAATATAAGAATTGCCTCTAAGCAAGCCGGAAAGATCATTACTATTATTCAGGATCTGTCTGGTCCGAAACTAAGGATCGGAAGAATTGCAGATGGCCAGGCCGAGATTGAAGATGGTGCCATTCTTAAAATAACTGACAAAGAGATATTAGGCAACTCTGAGATCATTTCGACAAATTATCCCGGAATGATATACGATGTACAGGAAAACGAAGCACTCCTTATTGATGACGGCAAACTGAAACTTATGATTTCTGATATTGACAGAGAAGCGGGAATCATAAATTGCAGGGTAGTCAATGGCGGAGTTATGAAGGAAAGAAAAGGCATAAACCTTCCGCACACAAAACTGACAATTCCGTCACTAACAGAAAAAGACATGACGGATATCACATTTGGAATTGAGCAGGGAGTTGATATGATGGCTATGAGTTTTGTGAGAACGCATGACGACATCATACTCATCAGAAAAATTCTTGGGACTGACAATTCTCATATACAGGTGATTGCGAAGATTGAAAGACCCGAAGCGGTTGAGAATATTGACTCAATTATTGATGAAACTGATTTTGTAATGGTAGCACGCGGTGACATGGGAGTTGAGATCTCTACAGAAGATGTTCCAGTGATTCAGAAGATGATAATCAGAAAATGTAATGAGAAGATAAAACCTGTAATTACAGCTACGCAGATGCTTGAATCTATGATCAGCAGCTCTTCACCCACACGCGCCGAGGCATCTGACATTGCAAACGCAATTCTTGACGGCACCGACTGTGTGATGCTTTCAGCAGAAACATCAACCGGTGATTACCCTGCACTTGCCGTTGACACCATGAATAAGATAATAAGGAAGACCGAGACAATTCAGATGACAACATATTTCAAGGATATCTTCGTAGAGGATTCACCTGAGAATACACTTCATACGATTTGCAATTCCGCTGTTGAGATTGCAACTCGCGTTAACGCCAAGGCAATTATAACGATCACTCATACAGGAAAGTCACCCCTGTTGCTGTCAAATCACAGACCATCGCCACAGATAATATCTGCAACCTATGAAGAGAGGATCATCAAGAAATGCAAGCTTATCTGGGGTGTAGAATCCATCATCATTGAAAAGTCTGAGAGTCTGTATGAAACTTTAAACATGGTTCGTGAAAAATTAAAGAGTACAGACCTGATGAAAACCGATGACAGAATTGTGGTAATTTCCACCATACCATTCTCAGACACTGAATCCGCCAATATGATACATGTTTCTCAGATCTGACTTGAATTCATGTTGTCAATTCAAACGAATACTCAGTCAGGATTTTTTGGTAAGAGCTATACTTAAAATTGATTGATGAGATATTCCATAAAATCAAAACAACAGTTTAACAGTGTTGAACATAAAAATGCCAGGCATATTTGATGTTATAATAATTGGAGCGGGACCAATAGGAATTGCATGCGGAATTGAGGCAGCAAGACGTAAGCTCAATTATCTGATTCTTGAGAAAGGATGCATAGTCAACTCTATCTTTCATTACCCGACAAACATGACATTCTTTTCTACATCAGAGAAGATTGAGATTGGAGGAATACCATTCGTCTCTCACGGAACAAAGCCAACAAGGAGGGAGGCATTGGAGTATTACAGAAGGGTTGTGCAATCATACAAACTGAATATTCATCAGTTTGAAAAAGTTCATCTTGCTGAAAAGGATTCCTCAGGATTTAAGATAATGACTCAGAAGCATTCTTATGCTTGCAGATATCTCATCTTATCAACCGGTTATTATGACAATCCAAACTTGCTTGGAATTCCCGGTGAATCATTGCCCAAAGTTAAGCATTACTTTGATGAAGCTCATCCTTATGCAGGAATGAAGACCGCAGTGATCGGAGCCGGCAATTCTGCTGTTGATGTAGCTCTTGAGCTGTATCGCGTAGGCGCTGAAGTTACAATGGTCATAAAAGAAGATTCAATTAAGCCCACTGTTAAATATTGGGTGAAGCCGGATATTGATAACCGAATTGAAGAAGGTTCGATCAGAGCTTACTTCAACTCGGAAATATTGGAGATAAGGCAGAACGACATTCTTGTAAAGACTGCGAAAGGAAATATTGATATAAGAAATGATCTTGTTTTTGCTATGACAGGTTATCATCCTGATATCAATTTTTTTCAGGAAACGGGTGTCAAAATAATTGAGAAGAAGAAAGCATTTTTCAAGAAGTTAACTCATGAAACAAATGTGAAAGGGTTGTATATTGCAGGAGTAGCATGCAGCGGAAGCGATACAGATAAATATTTCATAGAGAATTCCATCATTCACGCGGAGAGAATCTTGAAAGACATTGAAATGAAAATCAACAAACGATAAGAATCATCTGAGAGAATTTATCCTGTTACTGAAGTATTTCAGAATCCAGAGATTAAACTCGTCATTCTTTTTAGTCAGCTCAATGATTTCTGATTTCTGAATCTCTATTGAATTGACATCTGTCACGGCAAATGCAGATTTCGTATATGTTCTGCCTGACACCGCATCTTCAATTCCTGCTACATCGCCGGAGAAGCATTTCGAAATCTGTAATACAGAAGAATCGTCAGAAAAACGGCCAATGCTTACTTCACCGGATAAAATGAAGTACACAAAATCAATTCTTTCATTTTCGCGGTAAATAAACTCTCCCTTCTTGAAAGTGCGGAAATGAACCCCGCGAAACTTACCTAAAAGATTGTCGATATTAAAATCCCGGAGAAACGAGTTTGAGTATCTTTCAAACATGACATTGTTATTTGAGGGAGTTGCATCAATCATAAATATTAGCGATCCTTATGAGTGCTTCCCTGTTAGTAATGACTATATTTTTCCCATCAATCTGAATTATTCCTTCCTTGCGCAGTTCAGTCATTACCCTGATTGCCGTTTCAGTTGCAGTGCCGACAATCCTTGCCAACTCCTCCCTTGTAATAGTAAAAGTATCTAATGAAGCACCCTCATCCTGCCCGTAGTATTCTTTCAGCATGAGTAATGTTTCCGCCATTCTCTCGGTTACTGTCTTCTGTGCAAAGTGAGTAACTTTCTTCTCGGCATCTTTGAGGTCATCGGCAAGAAGTTTCATCAGGTTGCCGGTAAGTCCTGCATTTTTCTGAAGAAGCGCAAAAAATGACTTTGAAGGAATTATACAAATTCTCGAATCTTCAAGAGATGTGGCAGTTGCCGTATATGATTCATTACTTATCAATGCACGATAGCCGATAATGTCACCTGCCTTAGCAAGCCTCACAATCTGCTCTCTGCCCTCGATTCCGTTTTTTGAAATTTTGACTCTGCCTTTATTGATACAGAATAAGCCCATCGGATGATTGCCTTCCAGAAAGACTACCTGGCCCCTTCTATAGTAATTGCACAGATGAGTACCTGACAATAATGAAACATCTTCATCGCTAAGGGTGGCAAATACTGATTCAATTCGAGCCTGACAGAATTCGCAAACAGGAGTAACGAGTTTTCTATTCATTGGGAAGTAACAGTGAAATGTTTATGCAAAATAGTTTAACAATTGCATAATAACAATTTACTATTATTAAGACCAATGCAAGGAAAAGAACAATCAGAGTTTACTGACTTATTACTATCTGCACATTACTTCCTGCCCGGCATTCGAAGCAGCACTTGTATCTTTCGGGCTGATATACGGAATCCCAAGATTCAATCCGCGAAGTATGAACAGAATTCCCAACACAAGAATCATTGCAGGAACCAGTTTCAGGATCTTTGACCTGAATTTTCCCGAAATGAAATTTCCAAAGACTGTAACTCCAAGCATAACAGGCACGGTACCAAGTCCGAACATTGCCATATACAATGCCCCGTCAAATGCATCTCCTAAGGCAATTGCCCCGCCCAATCCAAGATAAACAAAACTGCAGGGAAGCAAGCCGTTCAAAATGCCAATGACTGCCATTGACTTGTAACTTCTCTTTGCTTTTAGTGAAGAATAAACCTTGCTGAAAAAAGGAGAAATAAGACTATAAGCCTTGGCTGCAAATGGAGTCTTAATCTTGAGCAATAGAATGATAACAGAAAAGACAAGCAATGACCCAATAAACAGTGAAAGCCAGCGCTGAAGTCCGAAAAGATTCAACCGATCTCCGATAAAGCCAAACATCAGGCCAAGAGCTGCATATGCAAGGAGTCTGCCACCATTGTATGTGATTTTCTTCAGCAATTGACTAAAGTTCTTTGAGGCGCCGGAGCTTAATGACAATGCAATGGGGCCGCACATGCCAATGCAATGAAAGCTTCCCGCGAGTCCGATAAAAAATGCGGCTAAGTATTCCATATCTCAGTTAATAAAAACGCTTTTATCAACAGCATAGTTGATTCCGTCTTCGGATAAGTTCAGGCGTATCTTCCAGAGACCTTTCTGTAAAGCTGGATGAGTGATTATCTGCTTCCCATTTGGATCTGCTTTGAAGACTACTTTAAAATCCATTGCAGCATCCGAGGGCCTGTAAAAAATTATCTCTCCCGATTTTCCCGAAAGCGTTCCGGGATCATCTGAATAGAGTATGACGGAATTTCCTTCTGCTTGAGTCTTAATCAGATTATTCAGATCAACAGAATTCTTCTTTAGATCGATCTGCTGTTGATACTTCAGTTCCTGTTCGTAATAATTATCAGTAACCAGGTCAACCTTTCTGGTCATTGATATGACAACCATCAAAGTCATTATCAGTGCAAAAACCACTATCGGAAGTATTACAAACAAACGCCAGCTTGATTTGTTGCTGATTTTTTTCATTTCAATTAGTTGGTCCGATAAAATTTGTGCTGACCTCATCGATCAGTTTGCCGTTGGTCAGTATTTTGATTGTCAATGGCGTATTCAATTTCTTGATCTTATCTTTTGGCAGAAGTATCAACAAACTCCCTTCGTGAACTTCCATTGGTTTGAGCACAATGTCTGCTCCTGCGAGTTTGATCTCACCTTCACTTCCTGCAAGTTCAAATGAAATTGGAATCTCATTGAATGATTTATTGCTCAATTTCAGATTATACATATTGCTCACTTTATTATCCGACTGATTCTGATATATCATGCCGGGTGTTCGAAGCACATGAACGTCAATATCCTTTCTATTGGCAAAAAGAACCGTAATGGTTGTAAGCAGTATCAGAAGAACAGACATATAGCCAATAACTCTCGGAGTCCATTTGAAACCCGTGCCGGTTCTTATGCCTTCCATGGAATCATATCTGATCAAACCTCTTGGAAGATTTATCTTATCCATGATCGAATCACATGCATCAATACAAACTGCACAGTTTATGCATTCGAGCTGAGTGCCGTTGCGGATATCAATGCCGGTGGGACATACAGCAACACACTGATTACAATCAATACAGTCACCAAGATTCAACTCTGCTTTCTTCTTCAGCTTGCCTCTTGGTTCGCCTCTCTTGAAGTCGTATGCGATAACTGTTGTATTCTTGTCAAGCAGAACTCCCTGCATTCTGCCATAAGGACAAACCAGAATACAGGCCTGTTCACGAAACCAGGCAAAGATCCAATAGAAACCGATGGTAAAAAATACAATGGCAATGAATCCTGAAATGTGCGCCGAAACGGGATCATTGATTATTTTCCACAATTCATCAATACCTATTATGTATGCAAGAAGAGTATTGGCAATTATGAATGACAAGACAAAGAAGATCAGATACTTAAGTCCTTTTTTGAATATCTTTGCACCTGTCCATGGTGCCTTATTCAGCGCCATTTGTTTAACGTAGTCACCTTCAATCAGATACTCTATCTTTCTGAAAACCATTTCAAGAAATATTGGCTGAGGGCAGATCCATCCGCAAAAAACTCTTCCGAAGACTGCTGTTACCAGAAAAAGTGAAACAAAGATCAATATCATCAGCAGTCCAAATAAATAGAAATCCTGAGGGGTGAAGATGGCTCCGAATAAAATGAATTCTCTGTCAACTACATTGAACAGAAAGAACGGATGACCGTCAACCTTTATGAAAGGAACACCGAACAGCACAGCAAGAAGTATTATGCTGACAATTGTCCTTGCAGTATAGAATCTTCCGGAAGGTTTCTTCGGATATATCCATTTCCTGTGGCCATCCTTTTCAACTATTGAGATAGTATTTCGGAACGAGTCATCATTCAGATTTGCAGATTCCCTTTGCGACTCATCTTTTTCTGTTACTGAGTTCAATTATTTATTTGATTTTGCTGTGTCTTTCGTACCGCTGTTCAATGACTTGACGGTGTCTTTCGAAGTTCCGCTCACCTTAACAGAATCTGTTTTTACTTTTGTACTGTCTGTTCTAGCTTTAGTTGAATCACCGCCGGTTTCCACATACAGTTGTCCCTCCGGAGCTTTTGCATTTGGAGGTTTGGTTCCCTGAAGTGAGATCACATAACTGGCAACCTCCTGCATTGTCTTTGGGTTGAATTGATTCTGCCAGGAAATCATACCCTTTGCAGGAACTCCGTATTTGATGGTCTTAAACACATTCTTGACTCCGCCTCCGTGTACCCAATATTCATCTGTAAGGTTTGGACCAACCGTACCTTCAGCATTATTACCGTGACAAGGCACACAGTTAACCGTAAAGATCTGCTTGGCATTATCAAGTGCTGCTTTATCCGTGATCAGTGTTACTGAATTCTCATTAATAAAAGCACCGGTTCTGATTAACTCTTCCCTCTTGAGATCGGCGGCATAAACTTCATCCGTGTATTCCTGCAGCGGAAGTCTGCCGAAATTGAATACATGATAGTTAAGCAGATACAGAAATCCGAATACAATTGTACCGTAAAAGAGAATGTTAAACCATGGCGGCACGCTGTTATCAAGTTCAGTGATTCCGTCATAGTCCTCATCCATCATTAACTCACGCTCTTGAGAGATGGGCTTGAGTCCGGATATCTTAATATATAAACCTTTGAGAATAGATCTTCGGGGCTCTAATGCAACTGTTCCCTCTCCGTATTTAGGAGACTCTTTAAAAAGAGGAATGAAGATCGCATTCAACAGGAGAAAAATCAGGACAAACAGAAGGATATAGTAGTTAGTCATATCAGTCTCTTCTGTTGCCGCAGTTGTAGTTTGTGCCAGCAGCGGAAATGAAGCCAGCATAATGCTGAAACATGAAAGCAGGATCAGATAAAATTTATTTTTCATTTTTTAGTTGTCTTTGTTCTCTGAATTTTCAAGAGGAAGATTCTCCATTTCCTCAATATAGTTCTTATCGAGTTTGACTATCCAAAAAGCCGTTGCTGTGAAAAACAACAGAAACAACAGCAAGGAAAATATCGGATAAACATCAATCCCTTCTATTCCTTCAAAAATTTCTTTAAACATATTTGTCAGTTTATTTTATTCCGGAATTTGTATTGACCTTTATATCCGTTCCAAGCCTTTGCAGATAAGCAATCAATGCAATTATTTCCTTATTGGGATCTGCCGTTAATCCGTTTTTCTTCAGATCATCAGCAATGATCATTGCCTGCTTCTGCAGTTCGTCATTAGATACGCTCTCATATCCTTCAGGATAAGGAACACCAAGTGTTCTCATCCCGCTGATCTTTGCTTCCGTTGAACCAAAATCAATATCCTGATCATATAGCCAGTCGTATGACGGCATAATAGAGCCGGGTGAAATTGACCTTGGATCTGACATATGTAAATAGTGCCAAATGTTCGGATACTTGCCACCAACTCTGTGAAGGTCAGGACCTGTCCGCTTTGAACCCCATTGAAACGGATGATCATAAACATATTCACCGGCTTTAGAGTATTCACCATATCGTTCTGTTTCTGACCTGAATGGTCTGATCATTTGCGAATGGCAGGTATAACATCCTTCTCTTACATAAATGTCACGCCCCTGCAGTTCCAACGGCGTATATGGCTTGACGCTGGAAATGGTGGGTATGTTTGATTTGATAAGGAAAGTCGGGATAAGTTCAACCAATCCACCAATGAGTATGGCAACAGTTGCAAGTATTGCAAATTTTCCCGGCCTTGACTCCAGCCATTTATGTTTGTACTTGTGCGTTCCTGCTGTTGGATCAATCAAGGCAGGAGCTTCGGCGGACTCTTCAGCAATAAGTGAACCGCTCTTCACAGTCTTAAAAAGATTATAAACCATTACAAGCGCACCGACAAGATAAAGACTTCCGCCAATGGATCTTATTATATACATCGGAATAATCTTCAATACAGTCTCAAGAAAATTCGGATAGAGAAGAACGCCTTCAGGAGTGAACTGTTTCCACATCAGTGATTGTGTAATGCCTGCCCAGTAAAGCGGAGCAGCATAAAATACTATACCGAGTGTTCCAATCCAGAAGTGGAAATTTGCAAGACGATCTGAATAGAGCTTTGTTTTGTATATCCTTGGAAGTAACCAATAGAGCATTGCGAATGTAAAAAAGCCATTCCATCCAAGCGCACCTATATGAACGTGAGCAATGATCCAGTCAGTATAATGTGCTATCGCATTTACATTCTTCAGCGAAAGCAATGGACCTTCCAGCGTTGACATTCCATATGCAGTAACAGCAACTACCATAAACTTCAGGACAGCACTTTCTCTGACTCTATCCCATGCGCCTCTTAAAGTTAGAAGTCCGTTTATCATACCTCCCCATGAAGGTGCTATAAGCATTATTGAAAACACTGTACCAAGTGACTGAGCCCAATCCGGCAACGCGGTATATAACAGATGGTGAGGTCCCGCCCAGATATAGATGAAAATGAGAGACCAGAAGTGTAGAATTGACAAGCGATACGAATAGATTGGCCTGTCGGCTGCCTTGGGAAGAAAATAATACATCAAACCTAGGAACGGTGTGGTAAGGAAGAATGCAACAGCATTATGACCGTACCACCATTGCACCAATGCATCCTGAACACCTGCGTAAACAGGATAACTCTTAAGGAATGAAACTGGAAGTTCAATTGAGTTTACTATATGCAATACAGCAACTGTTACTATCGTTGCAATGTAAAACCAAATAGCAACATAAATATGTTTTTCCCTTCTCTTAAAAATTGTCCCGAATACATTGATTGCAAACACTACCCAGATTACAGCAATCAGAATATCAATGGGCCATTCAAGCTCAGCATATTCTTTGCTTGTTGTTATTCCTGCTGGAAGAGAAATTGCGGCTAGAACTATTATCAATTGCCATCCCCAGAAATGAATACTGCCCAGCATCTTGCTGAACATGCTTGCTTTGCACAATCTTGGCAGAGAGTAATATATTCCCATGAATATTGCATTTCCAACGAATGCAAAGATTACAGCATTTGTATGAAGAGGTCTTATTCTTCCGAATGTTGTATATTGCAAGGCAAAGTTAAGCTCGGGCAGAATCAACTGCAGAGCTGCCAGCAATCCAACAAGCATTCCGACAATTCCCCATACTATCGTTGCAATCGCAAAATTCCTTACGATCTTATTGTCGTAACTGAATTTTTCCAATCCCATCTCTTGGAATCTCCTTTAGTTTATTAAATTAATTTCTTTTAAACACTTTCTTATCCTTTCCAAAGCAATAGTAATGTCATTGTCCAGCCCGATTGAAAATCTGACAAGACCATCGCTCAGTCCCATTCTCTTCTGCTCCTCTTCAGGAATTTCAGAAGAAGTACTGTGACCCGGGGAGCTGAACAATGTTTTAAAATATCCAAGACTGACTGCAAGATATCCAACCTTTTCTTCCTGCATCCTCGTCATAAGCCGTGAAGCTTTTTCATAGCTTCCGGTATCAATTGCCATCATGCCTCCGTAACCGAAGCCGTCATTCTTCAGATTTGTGATCAACTCATAGTCGGGGTTTGTTTTCAGCCCGGGATAGAAAACTTTTAAACCCATTTTTTCAAACTCTTCCGACAGGAACTGAGCGTTCTCGCCATGCTTCTTCATTCTTATATGAAGACTGTGAAGATTCTTCAATATGCTGGCTGCTCGGTGACTGTCAAGCACGGGACCAAGCAGCATCGTTGAACCGGAATTAATATCTGTCAGTGTATTAATAAAATCCTGTGATGAACAAATGCATCCGGCAACGCAATCACTCGTACCGTTAATAAACTTTGTGAGACTGTGAACAACAATATCCGCACCAAGCCTTTTTGGTGAAATGATCATCGGGCTGAAAGTATTATCAATCACAAGCTTTGCTCCTGATTGTTTTGAAATTTTGGCAAGCTCAGGAATGTCTGTTATTTCAAGCAAAGGATTGCTGATAGCTTCTCCGTAAATGATCTTTGTCTTGTCAGTTATTGCGGCCTTGACGGCTTCCAGGTTTTTAAGATCAACAAACTTGACACTTATTCCAAACTTAGGCAGGAAGTTTTTGAATAACGCATAAGTACCTCCGTAAATAGTTCTGCTTGAAACTATCTCATCTCCTGACGAACAGAGATCCAGAACAGTGCAACTTATAGCTGCCATTCCTGAAGCTGTAACCTGTGCAGATTCCGTGTCCTCAAGTCTTGCCAGTGCATTTGCAAGAAACTTATTAATGGGATTCCAATGCCTTGAATAAAGAAAACATCCTTCTATCTCATGGTCAAATATATCTTCCATTTTCTCCGGACTCATAAAAGTGAATGTTGATGAGTCAGTTATTGAAGGATTGACGTCACCGAATTCACCAAATACCAGATAGTCGTGTATGCTTGTACTCGGGTCGAATTTCATGGTCGTATCATTTAATGGTTAAACAATTCCCATGCTTCTTGAAAGCATGAAATATTTTTCATGAGCAACTTTGGCCCAATGCGCCTGTGGACCGGGAATGATCATCTCGAGTCCGCGTGTTGAAAGCATGTGATCGCCGATGATCATCATTCCTTCATTTGCCGCATCCAATACCGAATATGCATTGATATCGCTGAAAGGCAAGGATTTCTTTTCAAGACCGTAAATGTCCGCATATATATTCCAGGCAGCTGTCTTGGCCATCATCTCCGTTGGATAACTTGTCCTTGGCACATTGCACAGCACTTCGGTTTCTTCCGGCTGTTCAACATCTACCGACAAGCCCGCCGCATAAATTTCAGGAAAATCATGATGTCTGTACTCATCATTTGTTTCAATGAAGCCCGTTTCATTTCCAAGTTCTGCTGAGTTCATTACGGCATCCGAGCCGCAGAACCCCGGAATTATCAATGTGTAGCGTGAAGGCAATTCTGTTCCGTCATTCAGGACAACCTTTGCCGGCAGCACTTCTTTTATAGAGGCATTGGTTATCCAATCAATTTTATACTGCTTGAAAAGCCTTTCACCCATTTCTCTTAAATTTGCAATTCCACCTATACCCAGATGCCCGAGAAACGGTTCAGATGTTACAAAAGTAATTGGAGCATCTGAACTTAACCCTGCTGTTGACAACTGGTAATATGCATTGAATAGAAATTCATAAGCAGAGCCGAAGTATGCCGATCCCTGAGCCGCTGCAACTACAATAGGTCCGCCATGCCCCATATATTCCTTCCACGCTTTCTTTGCTTCTCTGGCACAAGTGAGATCGCAAATGCAATGGCTGAATTTTCCGGGACCTGAACCGGGAATGTTTTCATAATCAGGATTTGATCCGGTAGCTATTACAAGATAATCATAAGGAAGATATTCGTCATGCAGCCACACTTGTTTGTTGCCCGGGTCGAACCTGACTATCTCTGCTTCAAAGAATTTTATGTCACGCTGATAAAAAGGTGGTCTCACGTCAAACATAATATCTTCCTCTTTTCTTAACCCAAAAGGATACCAAATCAGCGAAGGAACAAATACAAAATCAGGTGTTCTTCCTATTACAATTATCTCATGATCATAGCCGACGAGTTGCTTAAGTTCAATTGCGGCAGTGAATCCGGCAAAACTGTTTCCGGCCACAACAATGTTCATTCTTTTCATGGCAAGCTTTTCATAGTTTTGAATTTTTGACTGAGTTTTTTTTGCTGTCTTCTTCATCAAACAACATTCTTACCGAAGGTGTGAATCTGTCTTCGTACTGATTATTTTTAACCGACCAGATGAAAGCAAATAAAAAGCCTGTAGCAACAATTAGACTAGCACCGATAAGTACCAGAATCACGCTCATATTAATTTCCTTCTTTTTGCTGAAAGGTTTGTCATGCCCACCACAAACAGCACAATGGAAATTGAATTGAAAGGCATCAGTATGGCAGCAATCAACGGCGAAAAAGTACCCTGTGCGGCTAAATACAATCCAACTGCATTATATATGAATGAAATCACAAAACTGATTTTTATGATTTTCATGGTTGACTTTGCAAAGCTCAAAAATAATCCGAGTTTCGAAAACTCATTTGCATCCATGATTATGTCACACGCAGGTGAAAAACTTGTTACATCTTCGGTTACTGATATGCCTATATTGCTTTGCTTCAACGCACCCGCATCATTTAACCCGTCTCCAAGCATCATTACATTCTTGCCTTTGTTCTGCTTTGACTTTATGAACCTTAATTTATCCGACGGCAGTTGATCGAAATGCAGATTCTCTTCATCAAAAACTTTACTCAGCATTGTCCTCTCGTGGCAATTGTCACCGGATATCAAAGAAATTTCATAATCGCTTCCAAGGTCGCTGATCAAGGTTTCAAGTCCATGCCTAAACTTGCTGTTGAATGTATAGAAACCTCTTACTTCACCATCAATCGAAAGAAATACATTTGTTGAAATTGCATTCTTCCTGAAGTCTGTGCTGGATTTCTGAAACGAACATTCAATATCACCAATAACAAATCTTAAATTACCGAGTTTTATCTCTCTTCCTTCAACAATACCGCTAAGTCCTTCCCCAATAATTTCATTGAACTTAACCGGTTTAAACATATAAGAACCGTTCAACGAATCATGAATCTTTCTGCTAAGCGGATGAGTGGAATTTCTTACCAAGGATTTAACAAGAGCTTTCTCTTCGTCATTAAGTTCACTTCCAATAAAATCAATTCTCAGATCTTTGGGATTTGTGATTGTTCCGGTCTTGTCAAAAACTATTGAATCTATTTTCGACATGCTTTCAATCACAAACGAATTTCTTAGATAGAATTTATTTTTCCCGAAAATACGAAGACTGTTTCCAAGTGCAAATGGTGAAGTTAATGCAAGTGCACACGGGCAAGCAATTATCAGGACTGTCGTAAAAGCCGTTAAGGCTTTGTCTGTATCGGTTTGCATCCAATAAGCAGCTGATCCAAAGGCAATAAGCAAAATGATGAGAGTAAAATACTTGCTCACAAGATTAGTGACAGTTTCAATTCCTGATTTATGGGATTTCTCAAATGCCTTATCATTCCACAACTGAGTCAGATAGCTTTGCGATACAGTCCTAAGTACTTCCAGCTCAATGGCACTTCCAAGATGTTTGCCGCCTGCATAAATTATCTCACCAAGAACTTTCTGCTCGGGAATCGACTCTCCGGTTACAAAGCTGTAGTCAATATATCCCTCACCGCTGAAAAGTATTGCATCGACAGGAATGATCTCATTATTTCTGATCAGGATTCGGTCACCAACTCTTAGCTTGGAGACCGGTATGCATGATTCAATTCCCTTGAGAACAGTAGTAACTGAGATCGGGAAGTAAGATCTGTAATCTCTTTCAAAATTAACAGACTCATAAGTCTTGCTCTGAAAAAGTTTGCCAATCAGAAGGAAGAAAACTAATCCGGCTAGTGAATCCATGAAGCCTGCATTCTCATGAACCAAAATTTCATAAACACTTCTTAGAAATAAAGCCAGCAATCCGAGAGAGATCGGCACGTCAATATTGATGAACTTATTCCTAAGACCTTTCCAGGCGGAAGAGAAATAATCAGAGCTGCAATAAGTAATAACAGGGATGCCCAATAAGATGTTAAGATAATTAAAGACAGTCTTTAGCCCCTGATCATAAGTATCGCCAATAGAAAGATATTCCGGAAAACTAAGGAGCATAATGTTACCTAAACAGAAACCGGCAACACCTATCCTTGCATAGAGAGCCTTCAATGTACTTCCGGAAGATTGCTTCTTACGTTCAGTATCAAGATTTATGCTTGGCTCATATCCTACCGATACAAGTGATTTAACAACTTCTTTTAAGGATGTCTTATCGTTGTCAAATACAATAGAGATTCTCTTTTGAAGGAAATCAACTCTGGAATTGATTACTCCCTGATTTACCTTATTTATTCTTTCCAGGAGCCAGATACAGGAGCTGCAATGTATCTCGGGAATTGTAAATGTAACAGAAGATATATTCTTATCACGAAATTCAACAAGTCTTGCAATTATGTCTTTGTCATCAAGATAATCGAATCTCTTTTCGAGCGGAACTTCCTTAACTTTAAGCCCCGCTTCTCCATCAATAGAATAATAGTCACAAAGATTATGTCCGTCTAAAATTTCATAAACCGCTTTGCATCCTTCGCAGCAAAAGGATTTATCTCCTGAACGGACTTCAATTCCATCACAATTCTCCCCGCAATGGTAGCAGAATGAATTGATTCTGTCTTTAACTAAGCTCATTTGAGACAAAGATAAACTTATTCAAATTGTATCACTATGATATTTGTCAGTTAAAAGTATGATTTTTGTCATACTTTTTTGAAAAGTTCGATTTTGATTAGATTTTGAAGCCTTGTTCACAAGTTCTTTGTTTTTGTATAAAAAATGAGGTATTGCTTTATTAGGTCATTCTAACTATTTTAGCACTCTCACGGATAGAGTGCTAACACAAGTAATTAATTAATCAAAAATACAGTAAAAATGAAAGTAAAACCATTAAGCGACAGGATAATAGTAAAACCTGCAGAAGCTGAAGAAAAGACAGCTTCAGGACTTATTATCCCAGACACAGCAAAAGAAAAGCCGATGAAAGGCGAGGTAGTTGCCGTTGGAAAAGGTAAGATAACCGATGACGGTAAAGAATTAAAGCCTGAGCTTAAAGTAGGCGACAAAGTGCTTTACGGAAAATATTCCGGTACAGAAGTAACGATTGACGGCGAGGAATATCTCATAATGAGAGAATCCGATGTCTATGCTATTATCTGAAAATAAAATCAAAAGGAGAAAATAAAAAATGGCATCAAAAATAATAACGTTCAATGCTGAGGCAAGAGCAGCTCTTAAAAAGGGCGTTGATACACTGGCCAATGCAGTGAAGGTCACACTCGGCCCAAAGGGCAGGAACGTAGTGATTGACAAGAAATTCGGAGCACCTACAGTAACAAAGGACGGTGTAACAGTTGCAAAGGAAATTGAGCTCGAAGATCCTATTGAAAACATGGGCGCCCAGATGGTTAAGGAAGTTGCTTCCAAGACATCAGATGTAGCAGGTGACGGAACTACAACCGCAACAGTTCTTGCACAGGCAATATACAGAGAAGGCTTGAAGCATGTAACCAGCGGTGCAAATCCAATGGATCTAAAAAGAGGAATTGACAAAGCTGTTGAAACCCTGGTAAAAGGTCTGAAGGATCTATCCTCACCAATAAAAGAAAACAAAGAGATCGCACAAGTTGGTGCAATCTCAGCAAACAACGACAAGTACATCGGCGATCTTATTGCAGAAGCAATGGATAAAGTCGGTAAAGACGGTGTAATTACTGTTGAAGAAGCAAAAGGAACAGAGACAACTGTTGACGTAGTAGAAGGTATGCAATTCGACAGAGGATATCTCTCACCATACTTTGTTACAGATGCTGAGTCAATGGAAGCTGAGCTTGAAGATCCATACATTCTCATTCACGACAAGAAGATTTCAACTATGAAAGATCTTCTTCCAATTCTTGAGAAGGCCGTTCAATCAGGCAAAGGAATGCTAATTCTTGCAGAAGATGTTGAAGGTGAAGCACTTGCAACACTTGTTGTTAATAAGCTGAGAGGAACGCTTAAAGTTGTAGCAGTAAAAGCTCCGGGATTTGGTGACAGAAGAAAGGCAATGCTTGAGGATATTGCTGTACTTACAAAAGGAACCGTGATCTCTGAAGAGCAAGGATACAAACTCGAGAATGCTACTCTTTCATATCTTGGAACTGCGAAGAGAGTTGTGGTTGACAAAGACAATACAACAATTGTTGAAGGCGCCGGTGATAAGGAAGACATTAAGAAGAGAATCAATGAGATCAAGTCACAGATTGATAAGACTACTTCAGATTATGATAAAGAGAAACTTCAGGAAAGACTTGCAAAACTTTCCGGAGGAGTTGCCGTTCTAAAGATCGGTGCTTCAACTGAAGTTGAAATGAAAGAAAAGAAAGCAAGAGTGGAGGACGCTTTGCATGCAACACGTGCCGCAGTTGAAGAAGGAATTGTACCGGGTGGCGGCGTAGCATTGCTCAGAGTCTCTTCAAAGCTTGATGGACTCAAGGACGAGAATCATGACATCATGACAGGAATCAGCATTATCAAGAAAGCAATTGAAGAGCCGATAAGACAAATAGTTGAAAATTCAGGTCTTGAAGGATCAGTTGTTATCAACAAAGTAAAAGAAGGCAAAGATAATTACGGCTTCAATGCTGCTACTGAGAACTATGAAGATCTGGTCAAGGCCGGAGTAATCGATCCAACAAAGGTTACAAGAGTTGCACTGGAAAATGCAGCATCTGTGGCCGGACTTCTTCTTATGACTGAAGCTACCGTTGTAGAAAAACCCGAGAAGGAAAAAGCAGCTCCAATGATGCCTCCTGGCGGAATGGGAGACATGTACTAAGAAACAAATGCTGATGAAGCAATCTTAATATATGAACCCTCTCCGGTTTTCTCAGGAGAGGGTTTTTTTCTATTTCAAATTGCAGGAATCATGTCTCTGATTTTGTGAATGAAATATCTCTTTTAAGAACTTGAATTGCTTAAGAACTCGAACTACTTGGACTGAACTTCTAACCAAAGAAAACAAGAATCTGCTTCGTCCAAAACATTCTCATTTCAAAAATATCAGGCAAGAACTAAATTGCACAATCAACAGTTACACAAATCATGATTATACAAATATTGCTATTTATTCTTTCCGTCTTTCCGGCAAACAATCCGGAGACAAAAACAATCGAGCCCAAACTAAACCTAAAGATTGAAATGTCAGACAATCCATACTATTCCAGGACAGACACTACTAAACTGGATGTTCCCGATACCGAGTGGGAAAAAATTCTTCCTGAGGATGTTTACTATATAGCCCGGAAAAAAGGAACAGAGAGAGCATTTACCGGTAAGTACTGGGATTTTGAAGGAATAGGAACCTATTACTGCTCAGTTTGCGGGAACAAGCTTTTCAAATCTGATTCAAAGTTTGCAAGCGCATGCGGATGGCCGAGTTTTTTTGAGACTGACAGGCCAAACAGCGTGATATATGAAGATGACCGATCATTTGGAATGCTCAGAACAGAAGTAATGTGCGGAAGATGCGATTCGCATCTTGGGCATGTGTTTGATGACGGTCCGCCGCCTACAGGCAAACGCTATTGCATGAATTCTGAAGTGCTTGATTTTGAACCGGACAGATTGGAAACCAAGTAAGATTGTTATCAACTTAATTCATCAAGTTAATATCAGCATCAATCCATGGTAATATTAAGACATGCAGTTATATTAATTCAGTCACTTTTCTTTGCAATAGCATTACTATCCTGCGAAGCACCAGAGAGTCACAAGAAGAATGAAGCAACCGGAAAAATGAACTCAGTCGGAAAAACAAACACTATGACACCATTTGTTTACCGGGGAATGTATGATTTGACTGGAAATTTTCAATTGACAGATTGTTCATCCGGAAAACAATACAAGGTTTCAAACAAGAGTGATCTCACTTCAGTTGATAATGCGGTTAAGCAAATGCAAAACAATCTAAAGAAGGAAACACTATTTATTGAAGCTGAAGGATTCATATCAACTGAACAAAATATATCAACCAAACAGAACGATACTGTTCTTGTTATTGGAAGAATATCCAGAATTGACATTCAGTTCGATTGTAATCCACATCTGTCCAAAACGTTTTAAATCTTTGGAGTAAAGGGTTTAACAAAATTCGATGCCAAAAGTTATTCCGCTTTCTTTTGAACCCTTCGGCAAGCTCAGGGCAAGCTAAAGAAAGCTTGGCAAAGAAACCCTTCGACAAGCTCAGGGTGGCGAGTCGCCCGCCCGCCTGCGTAAAGTGTTGAAGTTCAGTATTCTTCGGGCAG
>CALEVL010000276.1 GCA_937924675.1 uncultured Ignavibacteria bacterium
CAGTAAAGACAAATCTATTCAGAGATGCATATCCGGACAGGTTTATATCAGTTGGAGTTGCAGAGCAGGATATGATAGGCACTGCAGCAGGGCTTGCTCTGGCCGGTAAGATTCCAATCGCTTCAACATATGGTGAGTTTGCAACCGGCAGACCGTTTGATCAGATCAGACAGTCGCTTGCGTACAGTGATATGAATGTAAAGATCTGTGCTTCGCATTGCGGAATAACAGTTGGTCCGGACGGTGCAACACACCAGTCATTTGAAGATGTAGGCATTATGCGAATTCTTCCGGGCATGAATGTAATTACTCCCTGTGATTATAATCAGACTTACAGGGCTGTAAGAATGGCAATTAATACTTACGGTCCATTTTATATCAGATTCTACAGGGAAAAGTCACCGAATTTCACCGACATGAATGCTCCTTTTGAATTCGGCAAGGCAGATATTCTGGCTGATGGAAGTGATGTAACACTTATTGCAAACGGACTTTTGGTTTGGGAGGCGCTTGTTGCTTCGGAAAGATTAAAGAAAGAGGGGATTAGCGCAAAAGTTGTAAACATGCACACAATTAAGCCGATTGATAAAGACACAATCATTAAATGTGCAAAGGAGACTGGACTTGTTATTACTTGTGAAGATCACCAATGGACTTGCGGTCTGTTCGGTGCTGTAGCTGAAGTTCTTGCAATTAATTGTCCTACGCAAATGGATTTTGTTGCTATCAATGACAGATTTGGAGAGAGTGGTATAATAGCATCAGAGTTGATGAGGAAATATGAGATTGACAGCGAAGCAATTTACAAAAAGGTCAAGAAAAATCTTAAGAAATAAAACGCAATTTTAAAAAATGTTAAACAGTATTTCAGAATCAAACCCTTTGTCAAAGGAGTCAACCGGAAATTCGCTTATGCTGAAAAAGTTTCTTATGACAATTGCTTTCTTTGCATTGCTTGCTACCGGTATCACAATCGGAAAGTACTTCTTTTCCGGTGGAAACAATGAACCGGGCAGTAATGCGGTTCAGGGAAATCAGCCGGCAGGGGACATTAACAAAAGCATAACCGATACAAGGGAGAATGCCATAACAAGGGCAGTGAAAAAGATTTCACCTGCAATTGTCGGAATTAATGTTGAAGAAGTAAGAGAGTATCAGGATCCTTTTTCTTTTTTCGACAATGATCCGTTCTTCAAGCAGTTCTTCGGCAACAGGCCTCCGCAGAAACAGATTGTAAAGGGTCTTGGCTCCGGGTTCATCATCAGTTCTGACGGCTACATTTTAACTAACGATCATGTTGCCGGAAATGCTACAAAGATTTCGGTGACACTTACAAGCGGAGAAACAATTGAAGCTAAGATGATTGGTACTGATAAGAACTCCGATGTTGCGGTGTTAAAGATTGACAAGAGTAATCTTGAATATGCAAAGTTAGGAAATTCGGATGATGTGATAATTGGTGAGTGGGTCATTGCACTTGGAAACCCATTTGGCCTTTTTGAGATCAATGACAAACCCACTGTTACAGTTGGAGTTGTGAGTGCTACTGATATGAAAGTGAATGCTGACGGAAACAGAGTATATAAAGATATGATACAGACAGATGCTTCTATTAATACCGGAAATTCGGGAGGACCGCTTGTTAATGCAGAAGGTGAAGTAATTGGAATGAATACAATAATTTACACCGGTGGGCAGTTCAGTTCAGGAAGCATTGGAGTTGGATTCTCAATTTCAATCAACAGGGTGAAGAAGATTATGGAAGAGATCAAGACGAAGGGTAAGATTGAGAGAACATTCAATGTCGGTTTCAGGATTCAGGCAGTAGATGAAAGGATAGCAAAGTACCTGGGACTTGATGTGCCTGTTGGAGTTGTTGTGACTGATGTTCAACGCGGCGGCCTATCTTCAGAAGCAGGACTCAAACCGGAAGATGTTATCATTGAGGCGAACGGTGAGAAAATCAGAAATGAACAGGACCTGATATTTGTAATCAATGATCTTGAGGATGGTGATATGCTGAATATGAAAATAATAAGGAACAAGAACGAAAGTAACATTTCATTTGAGCTGAAGCCTTCGAAGTAAATAACTTCGAACAATAAATAAAAAGGCGCATAATATTAATTGCTATGCGCCTTTTCTATATTCGGTTAAAGTTTAAGCTGATGGAATCAATGAAACTTTAAGACCGGTTTATCCTTTGCCTTATTTTCTGAGTGAATCTCGATTTCAGCATCTTTCATATCGATGATATTGCTCTTGGCATTTGGTTCACCCATTTTTGAGGAGCCGTTGAACTTCGCACCTGATTCGGTAACAAGTTCTTCAACAGTAATATCACCCTCCAAAGAACAGGATCTCTTGAGCTCTAATCTGTGAGCTTTGATATTTCCCTTTACTGTTCCTGAGATGGTAATGTCGACCGCATTGATATTGCCCTCAACTATTCCTTTTTCACCTATAATAATTCCGCTTTCGCCCCGGAGGTTACCTACAATATGACCGTCAATTTTTGTTGTTGATGGAGATGACAGATTGCCTTCAAACTTACAGCCGTCGCTGATAAGAGTTAAGATTCTCTCCTGCTGAGGAGCTGCTGTCCTTACCGGAGCCTTAACTTCTTCTGTGTAGGAAGGTTCCTTCGACTTGTTTCCAAACATAGTGTTAAGATTTAGTTTCATATAATTTTATTTCGTGGTTTGTGAACAAAATTACAAATAATAATTCTTAATAACAACTTAACATTAACAAATTTTATGATTTATCAATAATAGCAGTCTATTAGATACAAAATGATAAAGTCACTTCTATGAAATTGAATGTTCAAGACTATATGGGTATTTTGCGAAATGCCAAACATCATTAGTGATTCATTGAAGAATAAGCTCTCTGAAATTGTTGGAAGCAATAATGTTTATACAGACAGCGATTCCAAATTCATTTGCTCTAAGGATTACACAGAAAACCTTTCATTTGAACCGGACATAGTCGTAAAGCCGTGCACTACTGACGAGATATCAAAAATAGTAAGACTCGCAAATGAATATCTTATTCCTGTAATCCCAAGAGGCGGAGGAACAGGCCTTTCCGGAGGAGCGCTTCCAATATATGGAGGCATTTGCATCTCAATGGAACGGTTCAACAATATTATAGAAATTGATGAAGACAATCTTCAGGCAATAGTTGAACCGGGAGTAATCACACAAGTTCTGCAGGATGAATGCGAAAAGGCCGGTTTGTATTACCCTCCTGATCCCGCATCAAGAGGAAGCTCATTTCTCGGCGGTAATCTTGCTGAATGTTCCGGCGGACCAAGAGCTGTTAAATATGGAGTTACAAAGGATTATGTATTGGGAATTGAATTTGTTTCACCCACGGGAGAAATTGTCAATGGAGGCGGGAGAGTTCTCAAGAATGTATCCGGCTACAACCTGACACAATTAATCGTAGGAAGCGAAGGTACTCTTGGTATCATAACTAAAATATTTCTAAGGTTGATCCCAATGCCTAAACACAGGAAAGTCATGCTTGCAGCATACACAAACATTGAAGATTGCGCAAGAACAGTTTCAAGGATATTCAAATCAGGAATAACCCCATCTGCACTTGAACTCATGGAGAATTCTGCAATGAGGGCTGCCGAAAATCAGCTTGGCAAGAGGTTTCCCAACGGTGATGCTGCAGCACAATTACTCATAGAAGTTGACGGCAATTATGAAGAGACGCTTGAAAAAGATATTGAATCCATTGCTGAGATCGTTATGGAAAACGGAGCATATGATGTAATTCTTGCTGAAGATAATCAGAAAATGAATGAACTCTGGTCGCTGCGTCGTTGCATTGGTGAGGCTGTTAAATCGATTTCAGAATATAAAGAAGAAGATACTGTTGTACCGCGTGCAAGGATTCCTGAGCTTATAAAGGGAGTGAAGGAAATTTCATCCGAATTCGGGATTACTACTATCTGTTACGGTCATGCAGGTGACGGAAACGTTCACGTAAATATTCTGAAGGATAAACTTGATGATGCAAGCTGGGAAAAAAATCTTGACACAGCCATTAGAAAGATATTTACTTTAACGGTGTCGCTTGGAGGAACAATATCAGGAGAACATGGAATCGGATACTCGCAGAAAAATTATCTGCCTATTGCACTGGGAAAATCAGAGTTAGACCTCATGAAGACAATCAAAAAATCAATGGATCCAAACAACATTATGAATCCCGGAAAAATTTTCGCAGATCAGGATTGATCAGATCAGAGACTAAAATAAGAGTTCTTTATGCTCATACAGATAAAATGGGTGTAGTGAACAATGCACGTTACCTTGAGTATTTTGAGGCAGGAAGAAATGATCTTCTGCGGAGTCTGGGAGTTCCCTATACTGAGTTTGAAAAGCAGAATATCGGATTGCCGGTGATAGAAGTATTTGCGAAATTCATTTATCCTGCAAAGTATGATGAAGTACTTACAATTCGAGCGGAGATCCGTGAGATTCCTACCGTAAGATTTAAGATCTATTATGAAATCATGCTGAATGATATTCTTGTAACTATTGGTTATACTGTTCACTCTTTTATTAATTTTGAGAAGATGAAACCGGTAAGGCCTCCTGTGGATTTTATTGAGCTACTTTCCCGCAACTTAAATAAAATGTGATGAACTATTACAAGGATTTCGATTTTAAGCAGGCAGATAAAATGATAGAACTTGCTCTTGTTGAAGATAAGGGCGATGGCGATGTCACTTCAGAGATCCTGATACCGGCTGCTAAGAATTCTGTTGCCGAAATACTCGTCAAGGAGCCATGCGTCCTTGCAGGCACAGAGATCTTCAAAAGAGTTTTTGCAAAAGTGGACAAAAAGATAAGAGTTACATTCTTTGTAAAGGAAGGAGAAAGAATAAGCAGGAAGCAGGTAGTGGGGGAGATAACAGGCAACACCCGAAGGATATTATTGGGAGAGAGACTTGCTCTTAATATTTTGCAAAGAATGAGCGGAGTAGCGACTGCAACTTATGAGTTTACAAAGAAGCTGTCTAACAAAAACATAAAAGTTATTGATACACGAAAGACAACACCTAATATGAGATTGTTTGAAAAAGTTGCCGTAAGAATAGGAGGAGGCGCAAATCACAGGATGGGACTCTATGACATGATGCTTATTAAGGACAACCATATTGAATCCAACGGGGGAATTTGGAATACCATGGAAAAACTAAAGAAGATGAAAAGGAGAATCGAAGTACCGGTTGAAATTGAAGCTAAGGATCTGGAAGAAGTAAGAGTAATCGCCGAAAATGGAAAAGGAATTGTTGACAGGATCATGCTGGATAATTTTCCGATAAATGAAATTGATGAAGCAGTGAAGATTTGCAAAGGTAACTTTGAGATTGAAGTTTCAGGCGGAATAAATCGGAATACTATATCTGACTACAAAAAGCAGAAGGGAATTGACTTTATTTCTGTCGGAGCACTAACACATTCCGTAAAGTCGATTGATATTTCATTGGAATTTATTACTTGAATATGAATGTGCGTAAAGATAGTTTTGGAAAAATTTCTAAAATTAAAGGAAATGAAATGAACAGTCTCAACAGATTTGCCGGCTTCTTGTTTGCAATGATTGTCTTTGTCGGTCTCATTGTTGCTTGCGGAAGTAAAAAAGAATCCGAAGTAACGAAAGAAGAAACAAAGAAAGAAGAAACGAAGAAAGAATCTACAAGCAATACAACTGCTTCTTCCGGTGTCAATAACCTCTATTTTGTTGAGGAATATACTGCTGATGGCCAGGAATTGGGTAAGAGCGACAAGTTCTTCATTAAGAACAAAGGCGGCTATATTACTGCCATGTTGAAGACAAGCCAGCCAATAGGCGTGGGTTCAGTAGATGTAAGACTTGAACGAGAATCAGTTAGCGGCTCAGAAATAATCGATACTCAGCCATATAATGTTTCACCGGAGAAGGATTTTTTCTTTTTCGACAAGGTAACATTTTACAAATCGGGTGACTATAAAGTTACAGTATTCAAGAAAGACGGAACTCCGATTGCTTCAGGAAAAGTAAGAATTGAATTCGAATGATAAACTCAAAATCCAAAATTAAGGAGAACAAAATGAAAAACCTGAAACAATTGCTGATGCTTTCTGCATTTGCAATCCTTTTTTTATGCAATACTGATGCTCAAGCACAAAGATATCCGGTGCTGTATTTCTGCGAAAACTATGGAGCTGGCGGAGAGATAGGTGTCAGCGACAGATTCACAACCGGGGCTATCACAGTTATGGTAAAGGCAGATAATCCTATTGAGCTTACCAACTGTTCCGTACAACTTGATAAATACAATTGTACAACCAATACCTTTGAGTACTATAAGAAATTCAAGTTCGTTGTCGAGCCAAGTATGAATTATATTTACTTTCAAAGGAATGATGAAAGCGATATGAACTTTGATACTCCGGGTATATACAGAGTATTTCTTTTAGACAATTTCGATAAGACGGTTACAAGCAGTCTTGTGGAAATAATTCGATAATCTAAAGATGAAGTATATGAAACTCAGAATTGCTTTTGCGGCATTTGTATTAACATTTGCTTTCATTACGTTGAGCAAGGTAAGCGCTCAAACAATACAGTTTTGTGAAAGTGTTACCGGTACAGGGGAAGCTGTGAGCCCGAGCACACTTTTCAATATTGATTCAAAAGGAGGTTATTTGAAGATACTTGTAACCATGCCCTACAGTCTTGGGTCGGATCAAGTCATCTATGAGATATATGAAGTTGATCCTGACGGTCAGGAAAAGTATGACAATACAATTTATCAGGATGCAAGCTCTGATTGGACGTGGTTTTGGAAAGAAGTTACCTTTTATAAGGCGGGAAGGTTCAATGTATTTGTGTATGACCGGGAAAGAAATTTTATTACTTCAGGTCAGGTAAGGATACAGTACTATTAAAGATACAGATTAATCTCATTAACAGAAGGTTGTTTCACTAGCTGAAATGACCTTCTTTTATTTTTGATATGATTGAAAAGATAAGAAGCCTTTCGAAAGACACGCTTATTTACGGTGTAAATACTATTGTCGGGAGATTTCTCAACTTTATCCTCGTACCATATTATACAAACAAGTTTCTTCCGGAAGAATATGGAGTCGTTGCACTGCTCTATTCTTACATAGCAATTCTGAATGTATTTTTCTCGATAGGTCTAGAGTCCGGATATATGAGGTTTTCTTCAATCAGGGAGACCGGATCTGACAAAGAGAATTTTTCAAATCCCTATCTTATAAATGTAATCAACTCGTTTTTCCTTGGACTGTTGCTTTATATCTTTGCAGATCAGGCAGCATATGTACTTCAGATTGACTCTCAATATGCGTACTTAGTCCGCTATATGGCTGCAATCCTTTTCTTCGATTCTATTGTGCTTATTCCTTTTGCTTACTTGCGGCTGAACAACAAAGCACTGAAGTTCTCTACATATAAGATTGTTAATATTGTTCTCAATGTTGCGCTTAACTTCATACTCATTTCATATCTTAATATGGGAATTGAAGCTATCTTCATCAGTAATCTCATTGCCTCTGCAGTTACATTTCTCTTTGTAATTCCTATCGTTTCATTTAACTGGACGTTTTCATTTAATAAGAAGCTTGTCAATGATCTGATGAGGTTCTCATTACCTTTTATACCAACAGGCATTGCAGCAAACATTACGCAGATCATCGACAGACCTATACTGAAGATCCTTTCCGATGACAGCACAGTGGGAATCTATCAGGCAAATTACAAGCTGGGAATATTTATGATGCTTATCGTATCAATGTTCGAGTATGCCTGGCGTCCGTTCTTTCTGAAGAATGCAGGTGAGAAGAATGCAAAGGAAATTTTCTCTAAAGTGCTTACGGCTTTTGTGATAGTTGGTTCTTTTATTGTGCTGCTGATATCACTATTAATCTCAGATATTGTAAAAGCAAAACTGCCGTTCGGATTTCATCTCATTGGTAAAGCTTACTGGAGTGGCCTTGGCATTGTACCAATAATACTGTTTTCTTACCTGCTCTATGGGATGTATATCAATTTCATGGCAGGAATTAACATTGAGAAGAAAACATCATATCTTCCGTTAATAACTCTTGCCGGAGCTGTAACAAACATAGTTGGGATATTCCTGCTTTATCCGTTGCTTGGGCTTGAGGGAGTAGCTTCAGCAACTCTTCTGAGTTATTTAGTTATGATGCTTGGAATGTATTTTGTTTCAAATAAATTCTATCCCGTTAGTTATGAAATTGGAAAAGTAACTTCAGTAATATTGATAATGATCCTGACGTATTGTGTTTATTACTTCATTAATGTTGCTTTGGATCTTTCATGGTATATGAAACTTATCTTTCCCATTCTCTTCTTATCAATTCTTGTGCTGGCAAAGATATTCGATCCGCGGATAATCAAGCGGCTTGCAGGCCGGTAAGCTAAGCTGAGAAAATTTTCTCAGAATAGCTCTCAAAAAAATCACTTGCATAATAGTTTGATGCATACCATATTTAGTTATGGATAATCTTACATTCAAACAAAAAGAGATATTGAGTTTCATCTCAGAGTTTTCGGAAGACAATTCGTTTCCGCCTACACTCAAGGAAATAGCAGGCAGATTCGGTGTTACCATTGGTACTGTTCAGGATCATGTCAATGCCTTAAAGCAGAAGGGATATCTGGAAAGAAAAAAGGATATCGCCCGTGGATTCAGAGTTGTCGGAATGGATAAGAAAGCAACTCCCGGAACAAATGCCAAGCTGATACCGCTATACGGAAATGTTGCCGCAGGAGAGCCAATATTTGCAACTGACAATATTCAAGGATATGTGACAATGGAGAAAGGTAAGTCGGGACATCATATTCATTTTGCACTCAAAGTGAAGGGGGACAGTATGATAGACTCCGGGATCTATGATGGTGATATTGTAATTGTCAGAAAGCAAGACAGTGCGGAAGATGGAGATATTGTTATTGCTTTGCTTGAAGATGAAGCAACGGTTAAGACATTGAGAAACAAGAGAATAAGAGCATACCTCGAGGCATCAAATGCGAGGTACAAATCTATAATTGACAGGCCGTTTCAGGTTATCGGAAAAGTTATCGAATTACGAAGAGCTTATGTGCAGGGTTAGTTACTGATCCCAACACGCTTGAAAATGAAATCCACATTCTTAGATGATTTCTTATAATCGAAGACATCTTCTAGTTCATTGATTGAAAGGAATTTCAGAACTTCCTTATCTTTGAGAAGAAGTTTTCTGAAGTCTTCTTTGCTTGACCAACTCCTCATTGCTACATTCTGCACGATTCTGTAGGCATCTTCGCGTTTCATTTTCTTGTCAATAAGCTTAAGCAATAATGTCTGACTAAATACAAGTCCGGTTGTGAGTTCAAGATTTCGCTTTATGTTCTCTTCGTTAACTACTATGTATTTAATGATACTGGTAAATTGATTTAAAGCATAATCGACAAGAGTTGTTGAGTCAGGAAGAATAACTCTTTCTACAGAAGAATGGCTGATGTCTCTTTCATGCCAAAGTGCTATGTTCTCAAATGCTGCCAAAGTATTGCCACGGATAATTCTTGCAATACCGCTGAGTCTTTCACAGGTTATTGGATTTTTCTTATGCGGCATTGCTGATGAACCTTTTTGGCCTTTGGTGAATGCCTCTTCAAGTTCCAGGGCTTCAGTCTTTTGCAAGTGCCTAATTTCGGTTGCAAATTTTTCAATGGAAGACGCAATTAGCGCCAGTGTTGACATATATTCCGCATGTCTGTCTCTTTGAAGTATTTGTGTTGATATCTTAGTAGTTTTGAGGCCAAGTTTATCGCAGACATATTTCTCTACTTTGGGAGAGATATGTTCATAAGTCCCGACCGCTCCTGAAATTTGTCCAACAGAAATTCCGGCTAATGCTCTTTTCCATCTTTCGATGTTTCTTTGCATCTCATCATACCATAAGGCAAATTTCAGCCCCAAGGTTACAGGTTCTGCATGAACCCCATGAGTTCTGCCTATCATAGTCAGATATTTGTATTTCCTGGCTTTAATTTTAAGCTGCTTGCATAATTCATACATGTCCTCAAGAATGATCATACCCGCCTCTTTCATTTGAACGGACAAGCCTGTGTCAATTATATCTGAACTCGTCATTCCCATGTGAATGAATCTTGAATCTATGCCTATATGCTCGTTGACGTTTGTAAGGAATGCAATAACGTCATGTTTGACTTTTTCTTCGATCTTGAGAATTCTCTTTGTATTGAATTGTGCCTTACTCTTGATATTCTGCAATGCCCTAAGTGGAACATTACCCAATTTGACCTGAGCTTCAGTTGCAAGAATCTCAATTTCCAGCCAGATTCTGAACTTGTTTTCATCAGACCATATATCAGCCATTATCTTTCTGGAGTAACGAGGTATCATTTGTTAGAATTATTATAGAATTAATTTGCAGAAAATTTGCTGCCGGAAATTCTGGCAACAACAAGTGTAATATCATCATTCTGTTCCGCCCCGGCCCTGAATTCAGAAACTGAATCTATCAATTCTCTCTGAATTGTAATGCAGGGAAGATTTCTGTTTTTTGCTATTATATCAAAAACTTTATCCGTTCCAAACTCTTCACGGTTGTTATTCATTGCTTCTGTCAATCCATCAGAATAGAAAACAAAAAGATTCTCTGCAGAAATAGGTATCTCAACTTCTTCAAGAACATCTTCGAAGTAATGTTCACTCTCCAGTCCAAGACCCATACCACGGCTTTTCAGAAATTCAAACTTCCCATTGACTGAATAGATGATTGGATTATGACCTGCACGACAAATCTTCGCAACCATCTTCTCGAGATCAAACAATGCAACTACCGTGGTGATAAAGGATTTTCTGTCAATCTTCTGATGTATCAGCTTGTTTACTTCAATTAGTATTTCTTTCGGAGTCCTGAAAACAACAGAGGCAAACTGAATCATAGCCTGTACTTTGGACATGTAGATCGCGGCAGGAATTCCTTTGCCGGAAACATCTGCAACAACAACAAGCATCTTTTTATCACTGAGTTTTATCACATCATAGAAATCTCCGCCAATCAGTTTGGCCGGATTGTAGAACCCTGAAACTTCAATACCATCAATGGAATCTATAGCCTGTGGCAGAAGTCCCATTTGAATTTTTCTGGCAATATGTAGTTCTTCCTCGATCTTCTGCTTTGAGATCTTTTCCTGTTGCAATCTCGAATTTTCAAATGCAATTGCTGCCTGAGATGCAAGAGTCTTCAACAAATCGATATCTTCTTCTGAATAAGCTTTCCCGGATGGTTTTTCACCAAAGTTAAGTGCACCGACAAGATCATCCTTTATATGGATTGGAACTGAAAGAACATAGTTCTCTTTGCGTATTGCATCTTTGCTTTCTTCGTCAATCAAGTAATCTTCGAGATACACATCTGTGAGAAACTTTGCTTCTTTGTCATCTCTGTAGAGACTTGATATAGCTTTGTCAAAAGTATCATCCTGCCCTATGACTCTCCCGCTGCCGGGGGAGCTTTCATATTCTGCAACCAATGTCTGATAGAAATCAGGATCCCTGAACCACACGTTCAAAGTACTGACTCCCATTGTATCCCTTATTGAAGTTCCAAGCTTATCAATGATTTGCTTCATGTTAGTTTGATAAGGAAGTTCTTCTGAGAATTCAAGCAGTGATTTACGATAGTTGTATCGTTCTCTGTACAATTGCTTATCCACAAACAGCTTGGCCTTGTTGTTTACAAAATCAAAACTGAAAGTTACAATGACAATCATTGCAATGGTAAGGATTTGCTTATTCTCCGGAAGAAATTGTCCGAGAAGCGAATCAAGAACCAGAACAAGAAGAAGATAAATCCCAACAATGAATGCGGTAATAATACCGAACACCAATCCCTTTTTTACTATGAACTCTGTATCAAGAATCCGGTATTTCACAATTGAGAATCCAAACGAAATCGGAATTGCAAGAACAAGTGCTGATGGAAGATAAAGCCAGGGCTGAATGAGAAAGTTGGGCTTGTTTATGAAAACAGGAAGCAAAGCAGTATAAACAAAACCAACAAGTGCAATCAGGAAACCGTAAAGAACAATTCTTAACGGCTTCCTCTGAGATTCTTCCTTTATCTTAGAAAATGATATAAGAAATGAAATTATGCCTGTAACTATATATGATACATAAATAATGATGACAACAGAATTGAGACGGATAAATTTCATGTCTGAAAAGCTTGCAAATCTCATACTGACAGCTGCCAAAATAGAAAAACCATATGCAAAGATGAGAAGGAAATTTCTCTTTTTGAATTCAACCTTTGTGGGATAAGACAGGAAGAAGTGAAGAAACAAAGGATAGAAAAAAATACCGCCAATAAGTGAAAGAAAAAGTATCGGGTTTCCCATCAGAGGTACATTCATTTGACCTACTGCCACAAAGCCGCATACGGCGGCACAACCCAGGAAGAAGAATAATTGAGACGTGAGTTCCTTTGGCTTGGAATATCCGACTATATGACCGATGAACAGGAATCCGAATCCGAGTAAAGAAAAAATCAGGAACAGAGCATTAAAAACTTTATAGACTTTTACTTCAGTTTCTATAACTTCACTGCCTCTGATTATCTTATACTTGATCATCTCTCCTGTGTCATAAGAATTCAGAATCTTCTGAGCTTCAACCGAATTCTTGAATTTTTGTCCTCCCAGTTCTATCAGAATGTCACCATCCTTAATACCGGCTTCGTCAGTATTACCTCCCGGAAGGATTTGAGTGATCATCAAAGCACTTTCAAGATCTTTGTCATTTACCCGCTCCACCCACAAGCAATCATCAGAAGTCATTCTGTCCGTAAACATTGTCTGAATGAAGATCACGGATGCATATACAAAGCAAAACAAAGCGAGAGAAGTATATGCTACTCTTAATGTTCCATCGGAAAATTTATTCAGAAATGACATAATAGATGCCTGTCAGATAGTTTAATTCAATTCAGATTACGAAAGTCTCTTGTTATTGTTTCCAAACTATCATGCTTAAAACTCATATCCAATAGAAAAATAAAAAACGTATGGACCAAAATAGAAAGAGTCGTCCTGCAATCCGCTCTTTGTGAAGAAGCTCTTACCTACTGCTACAATACCTTCGCCAATCGGAGTGTCAAGTGCAAGGAATGCGCCAAGCCCTTGTCTTAGATCTTTGAATCTTATGTCATCAGCAAAATTCCAGACATTTCCAAGATCGTATCTTGCACCCAGATATGTATCAAAGAAGATCTTGTAAGGAAAAGAGTATCTGTATTCCACTGAAGCAGCAAGTACTTGTCTTCCACGTAGTTCATCTTCAACCATTCCGTAAAAGGAATTCTCTCCGCCAAGCGAGAACTGATCCGATAGGGGAGTTGTTTTATCTCCAAATCCGAACTGAAGTCTTGGTCTCAGAACATGCTCATCTGCAATCCCAAAATATTGATTGTAATTAAAAAAGAGTTTAGTATAACTAAGTGAGCTGTTATTGAGATTTTTTGCTGTCTCGTAATTGAAATCAAGCAGGAATCCATCATCAGGAAATGGCCACTTGTTTTGAGTATCAAAAATCCCGCCGAATCTGAACTTGGCGATGTCATTGTCTTCCGAAATGTTTGGATTGCCTGACTTCATCTTAATCTCAAGGTTTTCAAGATATAATTGTCCATAAATTGTTCCAAGCCTTTCAAGTTGTGTGCCTGCAAGCAAACTGAATCCACCGGCTATATTACGGTACTCGCCGGTCTTCATAACATCAAACTCCTGAGTTTCGTCATCATTTAACTGCATATAAGTATTGATGTCTCTGAATTGATAGAAACCGTTCAAATCAAAAGTGAAAGGAAGCGAAAATATCTGATTAGATCTTATCTCTGCTTTGTACAATCTGTTTCTCAAACCTCCTCCAATCATCAATCCTGCTTCAATTGCAGTTCCAAAAAGATTCTCGTCTCTCAAATCTGCAAGTGCCTGGAAATTTTTTTCGCTATCAACTCTGATAGTGAGCCGCAATGTTTTTGTGTTTTTCTCAGCTACAGAAACTAACATTCTGTTACTCTTGAGATTTTTATTCTTTCTGAAGTCAATACTAACTTGCTGAAAAAGATTTGAACTAATGATATTTTGAAGACTCAAGTCCAGCATATCTCTTCTTACAGGTGTGCTTGTATTCAATGTAATTTCCCTGTCAATTACGTTAGTGTTTGTGCTCTTATTGCCCTTAACAACAATATCGTTCAATACGCCTTGCGAAAGTTCAATATCAATTTCGTTTGTTTCAAAATTGAATCTGAATTTTTTCAATTCAACAAGTGCAAGTCCAAGCTTTCGCAGATCACCAAGAATGTCATCATACAACCTCGACAATGAATTGTTGTTAAGTGTCTTGCCTGAATTTTCCCTGGTATATGAATTTATTCTGCTCTTTATTTCCTCAGGAACTTTGCTGTGAAATCTGAAACCGTTCAGTATTGGGTTCGGGCTGAGAACATAATTCACAAAGGCAGTATAGCCTTGTCTTTCTACTACTACCTTAACATCGCTAAAGTAACCTGTTTTGTAAATTAATCTCAGATTAGATTCTATGTCTACATACTTCTCAAAATTGCCGGGCATCAGTTCTGAAATTCTGAACAGAGTGTCTGTCAGTATACCGTTGAATGTTAGCTTGAGAGTTGAATTTGTTACAAAGTTGTTTTGAAATGTTGATGAAGATCTTTCCAGAGAATCTATCCCTCTGCTGATCTTTTCTATAGATTCTATTGCAGCAAACTCTCCCTTGGTCTTGAGAAAATTAATATCAGAATAGTCAGAAAGTGAATGCTTGCCCAAGGCTGGAGTAATTACAACATTCGCCTCTTTGATCTGAAGATCGTTAAGTTGAGACATTGTAATTGAGAGGATTTGGTCAGCTGTAGAAATAGGGCTTGATAATTCCTCACCTTTCTTGAGAGGACTAGTTGTATTTACAGCTATTACATAATCAGCTCCAAGAGACTTTGCAACATCAGAAGGAATATTTGCAGTTAATCCACCATCAACCAAGTTCCTCCCGTTTATCTCAATTGGAGAATAAAGCAAAGGAAAAGTCAGGGATGCTTTTATTGACTGACTCAAATCTCCCTTTGTCAAAACAACTTTCTTTCCCGAATCAATATCCGTAGCAACAGCTGCAAACGGAATCTTAAGGGATAAAAAATTACCAAATGAATGATACCTTGCATTCAAGATATGGGAGTTGATTTTCTCAGTGAGATAGAGACCATTTGAAAATGCGGCAGGCAATATGACCGGCTTGATCCCGTCCAGCGGAATTGTGAACAGGCTTCTGTCCTGAATTTTTTTCTGTTCAGGAAAAAGAGTAGTTCTCTGATATTCATTTGTCAGACTCAATGCCCTGTCCCAGTCAAACTTAGTAAATATGTCAAGAAGCTCATCCGTCGTATATCCGCTACTGTAAAAGCCGCCGATAATGCTTCCCATACTGGTACCGACAATTAAGTCAGGGAGTATGCCTGCTTTTTCAAGTTCACTGATTACACCGATCTGCGTTAGGCCCCTTGCACCGCCTCCGCTTAGGACCAGAGCCACCTTCTTTGTCCTGTATGTTTTGGGGAATATGTTACAGATATTAGTATCTACAGATGCTTGCTGATGAAGACTGAGACGAATGGTATCGCTGACAATCTCATCAGATGCATTTTGCGCATTTGCTGACAAAAAGATTACAAAAGGAAAAAGCAGTGAGAATATTTTTTTCAGGTGATACAATGGGCGCCTTTCGAATTGCAGGTAGATTTTAATCAGGCTCGACACGCAATTTTGACTTCTGCGTGAACCCGATAAAATAAATGATCATTCCAAAAATCAGACCCGGATACATTGGTTCAAGACCAAACGGATATGCCGCCTCTACCAGTGATTTGTTGATGCCACCCATTAGGAACCATAGAAATGAAATAACGAAGGAACCGATCATAGCAATAAAAATATAATTTGAATGAACCTTTAGCTTATCAAAGTATGCGCTGATAACACCAATCAACAATGCAGGTACAACTAATGTGCCGACCGTGTACCATATATTAACAACTGAAGGTATTATCAATGCAAGGAATAATGAAAGAACCGCACTGATAATGATTCCAATCTTGTTGAACCGATTATCCTTGTCTTCTTCATTTCGAATTCTTGATACGATATCTCTTCCAAATGTTGTACCGGAAATAAAAATGTAAGAATGAAGGGAAGACATAACGGTTGCTATCATTCCAATATAGAAAACGGATTTTGCAATTGGCGGAAGAACTTTCTCGGCAATTGCAGGAAATGATAGTAACGGATCTTTGAGCTCGTTAAGAAAGAATGCTTTGGAATACAGTCCTGCTGTTGTAGTCATGAAATCAAACAATATCCAGAATCCAAGTGAAATAAGTATTCCAATTTTTGGTGTCGATTTTCTTTTCGCGGCATAACATCTCTGGTGAAAGGACGGATCTACAAGTACCCATGAACCAAGAAAAAACCAAACAAGAAAGTATTGCAATGTCGAATTTCCGAGAAGCTTCAGATCCGCTTCGGGTAGTCTGGAGTCAATATATTCAAAGCCTCCGAGCGTGTTGAAACAAAACGGCAGAATTATTCCAAATCCGACAAACATTATCACAAACTCAAACATGTTCACTCTGACATCCGCTTTAAGTCCGCCTTTAAACAGATATAGAATTGAAACTATCAGTGCAAATATCATTCCCCAGAAGAGTTTTACACTGAAGATCAGGCTTATTAGTATTCCCATTATGAACAGATAGGGGGCAGGAGTTGACATCATGAATACAAAAAACCCTCCGAGTATCCCGACCTTTCTTCCATAGACTCTATTTAGCTTATCAGGTATTGTGTAGAGATGTGCCTTCCGCACCCTGTCTGAGAGATAGAATGCAAATAGCAGTACAAAGACATAGTATGGGAAAGCATAAAGAAACCAGCCGGATATTCCGAATCTGAATGTGAACTCGCCAATGCCAAGTACACCTCCATAAAATGTAGAAACAAGAGAAGCAACAAATGCAGGTAAAGTAAGAGTTCTGCCTGCAACAATATAATCTTTGACTGAATTTGACTCCGTCTTTGTCTTAAATCCGATTACCAGAACGGCAACAAAATATGCAAGTATGATCAGATAGTCGTTTGTTGATAACGCAACGCGAAAATTTTCCATTCAATTTATATGAAATGCTTTCTGAATATTAAAAGTGAACCGCTCTTGTAATTTATAGAAATGCTTTCCGAAACTGATTCATTCAAACTTCCTTCTCTCTTACCGAATTCAAGAGTCTCATTATTGAGTGGATATTTGAGTCCTCTGGTTACAATTCCCGTTGCTTTTGGCATTGCCATCATTGACAAAGTCTCATTTCTACGGTATGAAAACTCCGTATTTTTATCAGCGAAAAAGATCTCAAACTCTTCCGAGAACATTCTCACATCCAGGAACTTGCTAAACCGTTTCATTACACTGAAATTGTTCATTGTATGATCCGGCCTCTCACTTGCAGCACCAAGAACGGCAACGTTTTCAAAACCTTCAGACCTGCAATAGTTCAAACTCTTTTCAAAATCCGTTGTCTCTTGTTCATTAATCCTGATAAAACTCACTCCGGATCTTTTGAAATGCTCAGCAGTTTTCATGTTGACAGAATCCATATCACCAATTATAACATCCGGAACAATTCTTTTTTTATGAAGATAATTGGCACCGCCGTCAGCCGCAATAATATGGCATCTATCCCCTAATAGCCTTTTAGTCAATTTTGAAGAGGGTTCTGTGCCGTTGAGAAATATTGCAGCTCGCATAAAGTTTGGCTGAATATTGTTAATATTATTCAAAAATTATACATAAAACTTAAGAGATTTCCTGAGAAGTGAATTGAAATTGGCATATCTCATCACATCCGTCCAAAACGTTTTGTTAAAAGAGCAATTGGCTCGACCCATATGCAGAGAATAAAATCATTTACGCTTTCTTTTGAACCCCCGATAGAATCATTCGGGGGCAGGCTAAGAAAGCTTAGCAAAGAAACCCTTCGACAAGCTCAGGGCGGCGAGTCGCCCGCC
>CALEVL010000277.1 GCA_937924675.1 uncultured Ignavibacteria bacterium
CAGGCCCGCCTGCAGCGCTAATTCATGAACACTCTATGCGGGCAGGCCCGCCTGCAGCGCTAATTCATGAACACTCTATGCGGGCAGGCATACGCAGGAGTGACATTTTAAAAGGATTTAGAATCATAAAGTAGCATCTCCACGACTTGTCGTACCTGCGCCCGTCCTTGCCGGGCAGGAATGCATTTGCAAGGTTGAAATTCTGGGTTAAGGGGTGATATTGCATCCCATGTTAATATGCATCCATGCCTTTATTCGTGCATTCGTGGCAATTTACTATTGCCAGCTTTATAAGGAGCGAGCATGATACAGGAATCCCCCAAAAATCAAAAAGCCGCTTTTGGGTAGCGGCCTTATGAAACGATCGCAGGACTTTCATCCTGCGATCTTTGTCTGTGTCTGATTGCTTAATTTATTTCTTGTCGTCGTCAACTACTTCGAAATCGGCATTCTCTACATTGCCTTCCGGCGGCGCCTGCTGCTGTCCTCCGGCTTGCTGTTGCCCACCGCCCGGCTGCTGCTGACCGTCCGCACCCGTGGTCTGTGCATACATCTGAGATGATGCTTCATTCCATACGGCTGAGTATTCGTCTATGGCCGACTTTATCGATGCGGCATTGTCGGTCTTGGAAGCATCTTTGAGTCTGTCAATCGCAAGCTGTACTCTGGATCTAACTTCCGGAGTCAGTTTTGCTTCGTATTCCTTCAGTTGCTTCTCACCCTGAAATACATAAGAGTCCGCCTGATTCTTCAGATCAATCAACTCTTTCCTCTTCAGATCATCGGCTTCGTGTTCCTTTGCATCTTTCTTCATCTTGTCAATTTCAGCATCCGACAATCCCGATGAATGTGTGATCTTTATCTGTTGCTGCTTTCCTGTTCCTTTGTCCTGAGCAGATACGTTCAGTATTCCGTTGGCATCTATGTCGAATGTTACTTCGATCTGCGGCATGCCTCTCTGTGCAAGCGGTATCTCATTCAGATGGAATCTTCCGAGTGTACGATTGTCAGCTGCCATCGGCCTTTCGCCCTGAAGCACGTGGATCTCTACGGATGTCTGATTATCTGCTGCCGTTGAGAAAACCTGCGACTTCTTCGACGGGATCGTGGTATTGGCATCAATAAGTTTTGTCATTACTCCGCCAAGTGTTTCAATACCGAGTGAAAGCGGTGTAACGTCAAGAAGCAGTACATCCTGAACATCACCTGCAAGAACACCGCCCTGAATTGCCGCGCCTACTGCTACGACTTCATCCGGGTTTACGCTCCTGTTCGGCTCTTTGCCGAATACTTTCTTCACTGTTTCCTGTACAAGCGGAATCCTTGTTGAACCGCCGACGAGAATCACTTCATCAATCTCATTAAGATTGAGTCCAGAATCTTCAATCGCCTTCTTGCACGGACCAACTGTCTTCTCTACAAGATCACCAATGAGCGATTCAAACTTTGCTCTTGTGATTGTCTCAAGCAGGAACTTCGGTCCTTCAGCAGTCGCCGTTATATATGGAAGATTAACTTCCGTTTGCGAGCTTGATGAAAGCGCCTTCTTTGCTGTTTCAGCGGCCTCTTTCAGTCTCTGCAATGCCATTGCATCGGTTCTGAGATCAATGCCTTCTTTCTTTTTGAATTCATCGGCAAGATAATCAATCAGTCTCTGGTCGAAGTTATCTCCTCCAAGGTGTGTATCTCCGTTGGTTGACTTCACTTCAAATACACCGTCACCAAGTTCAAGTATTGAGATATCGAACGTTCCGCCGCCAAGGTCATACACTGCAACTTTCTCGTTCGGTTTCTTCTTTTCCAGTCCATATGCAAGAGCTGCTGCTGTAGGTTCATTGATTATTCTCTTCACTTCAAGTCCCGCGATCTTGCCTGCATCTTTTGTTGCCTGCCTTTGCGAATCATTGAAATATGCCGGAACCGTGATGACGGCTTCTGTTACCGGTTGCCCGAGATATTCTTCGGCTGATTTCTTCATCTTCTGAAGTATCATTGCCGAGATCTCCGGCGGAGAATATATTCTCTTCTGACCTGTGCTTGCATCGTCCACTTCGATCCTTACAGTATCACTTTCACCTTTAATCACTTTGTAAGGGACCATTTTGGTTTCTTCGGTAATCTCGTCAAACCTTCTTCCCATGAATCTCTTGATTGAGAAGATGGTGTTGGTAGGATTTGTTACAGCCTGCCTCTTCGCCGGATCGCCAACCAGCCTGTCCCCGGTCTTTGTGAATGCCACAACCGAAGGCGTGGTTCTTGCTCCCTCGGCATTCGGAATCACTACAGGATCATTACCCTCCATAACCGAGACAACCGAATTGGTTGTGCCAAGGTCAATTCCTATTATTTTTCCCATAAAACTTTTTCCTTTCGTTTGAGGCAGAACATTTTGAATCACTGCCTTATAATAAATTAAAGGGTGAGGTCTTCCTCACCCTTCTTGAATTTGTGTTGTTTGTGTAACTTACTTTACGCTGATCTCTTTTACGACCGGCTTTGCTTCTTCCACTTTCGGAAGGGTGATGAACAGAACTCCGTCTCTGACTTCAGCATCAATACCATCAATCTTTATGTCATCTGAAACATTGAAGCTTCTGCTGAATTCACCGTAGTAGATCTCATTTGTGATCAGATTTGTTTCTTCGGTCTTCTTTTCATGCTTCTTCACTCCGTTGATTGTAAGCATCCTGTCTTCGATAGCAACTTTGATGTCTTCTTTCTTCAGACCCGGAATTTCCATGTTGATGTAGAAATTATCCTTGTCTTCACTGATCCTTACCTTTGGTACAAAGTTTGTTGAAAGGGCATTCTCCCAGTTGGTGAATAACGGGCTTTGGAAGAGGCTCTTTAAGGGATCATTGATTAAGTCTGATCCTTTCTTGAATTTTACGATGTTCATTTTATGTCTCCTTATTTGGTTTAAGTTTTTTTGTAAACTCGATTTTGTCTTATATAATTACAATTGGCGTGCCACGAGATATTCTGTGTTTTTTGATAAATTTTGAACTTTTAGCATTCAAGACTAATGAACAAATATTCGCAAAATATGAACGACTGTTCTATATAATGAATGGTGGTTCGCAGATGTGAAAAAAATGGTCTTAGGTAATTTTAAAGATGCCTGCATTAATTGACTATAAATAAGTGTAAAGTATTAAACTTATGAACCTTACTCACCTAAAAAACAAAAAGCGGTCGGAATAGTCAATAAGGCTATACCCGGCCGCTGAGTAACAAGGAATGAAAGAACAGTTAAGCTAAGGAATTGCTGTCTTGGAACACTTTTGGAGTCTAACCCATATCTTGATTGACAAGAAATTATTGTCACTCAAATGCATTTACATATTTACGGTGAGTGTATTTTCCGCTTCATTGTATGAAGTTTTGTAACTCTTAAGATTCTTCTTGGCCGGTCCGTTTGTTACCTTCCCGCTCTTATCATAAGTTGACCCGTGGCACGGACATTCGAAACCTGAACCATTGTATTCCACATCACATTTTTTATGTGTACATGTAATGTTTAGTGCGATGAATTTCGAACCACCTGTTCTGATTACAATGGTCTTTCCATTTATCATTGCCGAGCCTCCGACACTTCCGAGATCGGGATAATCCGCAAGGTTTATGACTTTCTGAATTCCCGTGCCTTCCTGAATTTCAGAGGCGAGAATCTTCTTGATATCAAGTGCGCTTAACGCCATTGAGCCGACAGCAATTGTCTTAAGTGACGACTTCAAAAAGTCCCGTCTGTTAAAATTCTCTTTTTCCATTTTGCGAGTTTTGTTTTGTTAATTAAAAATCCTGAGCCGGTTATTTTACAAGCAACATTTTTCTTGTTTGCAAAAATGATCCGGCCTGTATTCTGTAGTAATACACACCACTGTTAAGGTTTGCAGCATTCCAATCGGCTTCATAAGTTCCTGCACTCATTCTTGCGTTTACAAGACTCTCAACTTCTTTTCCCAACTCGTTGTATATCTTCAAGGATACAAATTCATTTGATGGTATTGCAAAGCGTATCTTTGTAGATGGATTGAAAGGATTCGGATAATTCTGTGAGATCTCATAACCCGTAACCAATTCGTTGATCTGTGTTATTGAACTGGGAGTAGCATTGATTACGCCTGCCATGTCAGGAGCATGAGGCTCGCAAATGTATAAGTACTTTCCCGGAACCGTGATTACATAAGAGAATGTCGGGTTTCCTGATGTCAGAAGAGCGTTCCAGGGAGCTGCTCCCGCGGGCCTTAATGTTCCCGCTTGTCCATCGCATGTTGTTGTATGACTGCCGGTAGTCCTTGTCCACTTGATTGTATCTCCAACGACTGCGCTTACAACTGCCGGAGTGAAGACAAAATTAGAAGCAGTTATAGAAATGGTTGTAGATTTTGAAACTCCCGTAAAGAAGAGTACCGCAATTATTGCCGTACAAAATAGTCTGGTTCTGTTTTTCATTCCTGAGTTTTATTTTATTTGATTAATATCATTTTCTTTGCTTCCGAAACGAAGCCTGAAGATCCGGATGTTAACTCCAGTCTGTAAAAATAAACTCCGCCCGGAATATTTCCTGCATGCCAGATGTGTGAATATGTTCCCGCGGGAAGTTCACCGCTGAATAGGGTTGAAACCTCAATGCCTGCCGTGTTATAGACTTTCAATCTTACGGCAGATCTTTCTGTGATACCAAATTCGATCACAGTCGAAGGATTGAAGGGATTCGGATAATTATTCTTCAGGAAAAAGGTCTCCGCCTGAGATGAACTCGTCTGAATGAGAGTGCCTTCTTCTGTTCTTGCCGAAACCGTATTTGTATAGTCGGAAATTCCAAAAGAGTTATAAGCACACACCTTATAGAAGTAAACATTGTCAGGCGTAAGTCCAACTTCCTGATAGGTCAGTACATCGGTCTCTACTGAATCTATGAACTCAAAGTATAGAAGTTCCGGACGTTTCCGGGCAACAATAAATCCGAGTTCATTAACGGCGTTGTCATTCCAATTTATCCTAATGGATGTCTGCGTGGTTTTCAGCACTGCAAGATTCGAGGGTGTACCGGGAATATTTGTAGTATCTCCGTAAGTATAAACAGTATCTTCATTGGAGTAATCAGATCTTCCGGTTGAATTGTAAGCAAACACCCTGTAGCTGTAAATCCTGTTAAGAGAAATCCAATAGTCGTCAAATCTTTCTCTGTTTGGCAGTGTCTGACCAACTATTTCCCAATCCAAAGTATCACCGACAAGTGCTCGTTCTATAAGAAAGCCGTCTTCATTGTTTGAGTTGTCATCCCATTTCACCTTTACATAGTTGAAATTTTCGAATTGAGCTTCAAGTTCAGAAGGAGCGGTAATTGTTTGAGCAAAGCAGGCTCCGCTCAGTTCAACAAAAACTATTGAAAGTATTATTATGTATTTTTTCATGATTTCAAATTTTGGCAATATATGCTTGTCTGTTTTCATTAATGATTCAAAAATATTCAATAAAAGTGAAATCCCAAACATTTTTTATTCCTATTCGTAGGATTCAAACATCTTATTAGAATTGTAAATCTTCAGGGTAATAGCAATATTGAAAGCACAAAGTTTGAAAATTTCACCAATTCTGCACTATGAAAGTAACTGACGACCTGTTTCAGCTCATCAAATCACTTGAGCAGGCCGAAAAGCGATATTTCAAGATCTTCACTACAATGCACGTAAAAGGAGGAGACAGCAATAATTACTCAAAACTGTTTGATGCCATAGATAAACAGGATGCCTATGATGAAGATGAAATACGAAAGCAGTTTAAAGGAGAGAAGTTTGTTAATCAGCTTCATGTAGCCAAGAACTATCTTTACAACAATATCATGAAGAGCTTAAGACTCTTCCATTCGGAAAAGTCAAAGCTTAATGAACTTATGGATATTCTCAGAGATGTCCAGATTCTCTATGATAAGTCACTCTACAAGCAGTGCAGAAAGCTCCTTGATAAGGCAAAGAAGATCGCAGAGACCTACGAGAAACATGCCCAGATACTCGCCGTGCTAGATTGGGAAAAGACTCTTGCAAGAACAAGCGCTTATGCAGATACAGGAGAAGAAGAAATGCTTGGTTACTATAATGATTACAAGAAAACGATCGAAGAGATCAGCAACATAAATGAGTACTGGAGATTAGCCACAGAGGTTTTCCTCCTCAGAAAGAAGAAGGGTGAGATCAGGAATAAGGAAGATCTTAAACGATTCAATCAGATCATTAAGCATCCGCTGATGAAATCTGAATCCTCGGCACTGACATTCCTGTCAAAGACATTTTATCTAAATACCAAGGGGCTTTACTATCTTACAAACAAAGACTTCGAAAACCTTTATATATATTGTGTAAAACTTGTAGCTCATCTTGAATCAAATCAGAATTTATTCAAGGAAGACAATTATGTATCGGCCCTTTACAATCTGCTTCTTGTTGAAATTGAGCTTAAGAGATTTGATGAAGCATTAAAGACCATCGGAAAACTCAGAAGCATTGAATCGAATTCCGTAACTATGCAGGCGAGGATCTTTGTAACTTCCTATGATACGGAACTTAACCTGTATCTGCGAACAGGTGAGTTTGACAAGGGCCTGAAGCTTGTTGACTCTATTGAAGAAGGGCTGGCAGCTTATAAGGATAAGATAAATAAGGAGTCGGAAATATTGTTCGATTACAATATTGCTTATCTGTACTTCGGAAAGAAAGATCCCGACAATTCACTGAAATGGGTTAACAAGATTATCAACAACAAAGACCTTACAGTGCGGGATGATATTCAGTGCTTTGCCAGAATTCTCAACATAATAATTCATTTCGAACTCGGAAATTATGACCTTATAGAATACATAATTAAGTCAACCCGCAGATACTTATCAAGCAAGAATACACTCAACAGATTTGAGCTTACTGTTTTAAGCCACATAAGAAAACTCATCAACACAAAGACCGATAAGGAGAAGAGTATTATCTACGATGAATGGAAGCATGAGCTTAAATCCATCTCGGGCGATTTTCTCGAGATCAAGGCGCTGGAATACTTCGATTTTATTTCATGGATCGAGAGCAAAACCGGCGGAAGTGAACTTGCTGCTGTGATAAGAGATAAATGGTTAAAAGAAACTTCTCATCCGCTAAGGTCATAAATTTTTTATATATCACAGAGGTCCACAGAGAATTCTCAGAGTTTCACAGAGAAAGAACCAGGTGAAGAACTTTTATTTAAACTCAGTGGAACTCTGTGTATTCTCCGTGTATCTCTGTGTAAAAAGAGATAGAATCAGGTGAAAAACCTTTGCTCAATCTCAGTGTAGCTCTGTTTTATAAGGAGGTCATGAATGCTTCTATGTCTGCTGCTTCCTTTATCATGTGTGAAGTGAAATTTTCCGGTTCCTTTTTTGTGACGAGAATATCATCTTCTATCCTCACTGAAATTCCCCAGTACTTTTTCGGAATTCCTTCTGAACCTGTCGGGAAATAGACTCCGGGTTCAATAGTTACTACATTTCCGGGTTTCAGTGCATCATTATTTTCCGAAGAAGTTTTTCTGTAAGGAACAGCATCATGCGTATCAAGTCCTATATGATGACCGAGACCGTGCAATGTAAACTTTCGGATGTCTTTTTTATTCTTTAGTATTCCTGCCTTGTGCAATCCGTCTGCTATTATTTTATCACTGACATCACGAAGTTTGCCGAATGATGTTCCCGGCTTGCATCTTTTGATGCACTCTTTATTTGCTTTCAGAACAATGTTATAAACCGTGCGCTGCTCGTTTGTAAATTTTCCGTTTATGGGAAATGTCCTTGTAATATCCGAGCAATAATACTTATGCTCTCCCGCAGAATCTATCAACAGGAGTTCTCCGTCTTTCATCTGGCAATTGTTGTTGTCATAATGAAGGATGCATCCGTTCTCACCTGAAGCAACAATGGGATAATATGCATTGTCTTCACTTCCAAAAACCTTATAATGATACTCCAGAGCGGCTTGTACTTCGTATTCGTATTTCCCGGGTTTTATCGAATCAATAGCCTCGTAATATGATTTTACCGATATATCTGCTGCTCGCCTGAGCATTTCAATTTCATAAGGAGTCTTAACGGAACGCATTTTTCCAAGCAGGTAAGAAATATCAATCACTTCAATATGCGAAGAGAACTTGTTAAGTGAATCCAGGAAATTAGAAGTGAGCTGCTTCATCTCTCCTGTCAGCTTTATCAGCTCTGAAAAGTTTACATATAACCTTCTCAGATTCTTCAGAAAATTAGTATTAAGAAATGCAGGCAGTTCGGAATTTACCTTTGCGCTCTTGATCCCGAGTTCTCTTGAAACATTCTCAAATCCCATTCTTCTTCCGTTCCATGTTTCAAGCAACAGGTCCTTTCTCTGCACAAATAGAATTTCCTTGTTCTTTTTTTCTCCAAGACCGGACGAAGAAAGCAGTATTGCAGAATTTGGCTCTTCGAACCCGGTGAGATAATAGAAATTCTTATATTGCTTGAATCTGAAATCACCGTCGTATGATTTATTGAAGTTAGTGCTCCCGAAAACCAATGCGGCAGAGTCTTTACCGATAGCTTTTCTAAGCAGTTCTCTTCTGGATCTGTGAAAAGCTTTTTGTTCTTTGTTCATGATTTGAATGTTTTTTAATCGTCAAACTGATGCTTGCTCATTTTCTCGAGTCCTTCTATCTGAATAGGATAATTTCCCGTGAAGCAAGCAGTGCAATAATCTGTTTTTTCATGTTTGTAAGGAACAGAATTCCGGAGCCCGAGAAAGCTGAGATAATGCAAACTTGTAAGACCAAGCTCATCCCTGATCTTATCAACATTTCCATCCGTTTGATTTGCTATGAGCTCATCTCTTGAAGGGAAATCCATTCCGTAATAGCACGGCGCAACTACCGGCGGAGATGTGATCTTCAGATGAACTTCATTCGGCTCGGCTTTATTGATTAGCTCAACAAGCAGCTTGGATGTTGTACCGCGAACTATTGAATCATCAATAATAACGATTTTTCTATTGTTGATAACTCCTTTAACTGTATTGAACTTTGTCTTCACTTTCATCTTCCGCTTGTCCTGTCCCGGCTGAATAAATGTTCTTCCCACATAGTGGCTTCTTATCAGTCCGATCTCATGCTTCACATCTTTGTTGATCTTAACTGCCGCATTGAAATACCCGAGCGTTGCGGTATTCGAAGAATCCGGAACATTTATTATGGCAACTTTTTTTTCATCATCGCTGATTCTTTGAGGAGCGGGGCTTTCCTCAGCAAGTGTCTTACCTAATTTTCGCCTTACCTTGTCAACTTTTTCTTCAAAGATCATGCTGTCGGGTCTTGAAAAATAAATGTATTCAAAGATACAGTGCCTGAACTTCTCCGCCTGCCCTATACTGAAAGACTCTTCCTTTCCTGATTCAAGTACATTCCTGTCTATCATGATCACTTCTCCCGGCTCAACATCTCTTATATAATCTGCATTGATGATATCAAATGCGCATGTCTCTGATGCAAAAACAAAACTTCCTTCAAGCTTTCCAAAGGCAAACGGCCTCACACCGTGAGGATCGCGAACCGCAAATAGTTTGTCATCAGTGAGAATGCAGATTGAATAAGCTCCTTCGACTTGTCTGAATGCATCAAGTATCTTATTTACAATATCCTCCTCTTTGCTTCTGGCAATGAGATGAAGCGCGAGTTCGCTGTCTGTTGTTGTTTGAAAAAGCGTTCCTTCTTCTTCGAGTCTGTTGCGGAGGATGCCGGTATTTGTAAAATTTCCGTTGTGTGAAAGAGCCAGATGTCCGTCCTTAAAATTTACGCGAAGCGGTTGTATATTGTTTCTCTTGTCACCGGAACCGGTAGTAGAATATCTTGTGTGACCGATAGCAGATTCACCTTTTAGTACCTCGGTAAGAATTTTCGGATCTGAAAATACGGACAAGACGAGACCGTGATCTTTATGAATGTTGAATTTATATCTGGACTTCTCCTTATCATATTCCGATGTAACTATACCCGCAGCTTCCTGTCCCCTGTGCTGAAGAGCATGCAGTCCGTAATATGTCATTACTGATGCATCCGGATGTCCGAAGATTCCGAACACGCCGCAGTTCGAATGTATTGATTTAAGTGGATTCAATTGTTTGTTGAAATGAGGATTGATAACGTGAGTAAATTACTTCATAGGGCGTAAACAATAAAGGACTTAAATTCAATTAGAAATTGAGAATTAGAAATTAGAAATATGAAACACACATTGTCTTCGCTTAATAACTGCCCCCGATGCGCGATGTTACGGTCAATCAACTTCTCACATAAGAGACACTGCTGTCAATTAAAAATCTAAAATTAAAAATATGAAGCACACCTTGTCTTCGCAGAGTCACAGCGCCAGAAGCACTGTGTATTAAACAATCAGCTTCTACCGCGACGGACTCTGCGCAGACGAGATTCCGTACACTGAATTATTCAACAAAATTTTCTATCTTGCCGCGCGCACAATAAAAGCGCGGCGGAATGAAAAATTATTCATTTGTTTTTTTCCTTCTGCTGAATCTGCCGTATTGCTCAACATTTCCACAGTCTTCAGTAACTCTTAGCGATTCAACTGATACGATGTATGAAGAAGGCGCGGAAATTTTGCTTCAGGATATTGACTCGGATTCGGAAGATTCAGACTTTATGGATTATCTCGATGATCTCAGAAGGCACCCGGTTGATCTCAACTCATCAACGAAAGATCAGCTTACATCAGTACCACTAATCACATCTGCCATCGCAGAACGAATCATTGATTACAGAAATATTCATTCATCATTCAGTTCAAAAAGAGAGTTGCTGAAGATTGACGGCATCAATGAACAGATTTACAGCCAAGTCAGTCAGTATTTAGTCGCCCGGAAAAAGAATAAGTGTGTTTTAAAGATCAAGGAGCTGAATAAGCAGGACAAAAAATTCAGCGCTGATTTCAGATCTCTCTTCATTCAGGATCTGCTTCCTAAAAGCGGTTTCATTACCGGGAAGTACATGGGTTCAAGACTTCGGAATGCCAATCGCCTTAGACTTTACTACAACGCAAACAGCTTCATACTGCGCTCGGGAATCGTAACAGATAAAGATCCCGGAGAAACTTCATACGCTGATTTCCTCTCAGGACACATTTCATACCAGGGAAACGGCGTTTTCAAAAACATTACTATTGGTGATTATCAGCTATCATTCGGAAACGGATTAACACTTGGTAATTCATACAGCTCGCCGAAATCTTTTGAAACTTCCTCCGGTAAACGAAGAGCGCGGAGTATCTACCCTTACTCTTCATCGGGAGAGTTCAGCTTCTTTCGCGGAGTTGTGGTGAATGTTGAATTGAACGGCTTCAATGCTTACGGATTCTTCTCCAAAAGATCCCTCGATGCATCTATCGATACAATGACCAATGAAGTCCGCTCCATTTACTCGGATGGTTATCACAGAACATACTCGGAGATTTCCAGAAAGAATGCATTTGCAGAAACAGTCTTTGGCGGCCGTCTTGAGTTCATCCGTGAATCGCTCCGTATCGGAAGCACTGTCCGATTCTCAAAATACTCTCTGCCGTTATCGCGTGATACCGTTAAGAAGCTGTACGGAGTTTTCGGGGAGAAGTCATCTGCTGCAGGAATTGATTTTCAGTACCGGAATGGTTCGCTGAATACATTTGGTGAAGCAAGTCTGTCTAATTCCGGTTCAGTAGCATTTTACGGAGGCGTATCATATACAGCCGGTTCCGCAGCAGATCTGATCTTCTCTTTCAGAAAATTTCCGTTTGATTTTGCTCCGGCACACAATTCATCTTTCGGAGAAAGAAACACTTCAGAAAATGAAACCGGCTTCTTTGCAGGATTGCGGCTTACGCCTGTCAAAAAACTCAGTATAACTGCTTACTTCGATCAGTATGCATCTCCATACAGAACTTATTTCAATCCAACACCTGCGCGCGGAAAAGATTTTCTTGCGGGACTTGAATACAGAACAAGCAACAGCTTAATCATGAATCTCAGGTTCAGATCGGAATCAAAAGAAGAATTATCGAATGTTGTGAATGCGTTTGGAAAGGATATTCAGAAACTGATCCCCCGCAATCAAAAAAATGTGAGAGTTGGAATAACATACGGCAAGAAGGGATTCAGGATCAGAAGCCGCTATGAGTATTGTCTGATAAATTACTCCGGATTTGTCCCATCAGGTAAAGGTCAGCTTTTCTATACAGATATTTCTTCAAAACTGTTTCGTCATTTGAATTTTTCTGCACGTGTAATTTATTTTCAAACGGATAACTACGACAGCAGGATATATGAATTCGAGAATGACATCTCCGGAGTCATGACAAATCCTGCACTTTATGGGAAAGGAATGCGATGGTATTTGATTACCCGCTACCGGCCGCTTCCGGATATTACGCTTGAAGCAAAATACTCGGAAACATTTTTCAACGGCGTTAAAAAGATCGGAAGCGGGAACGATGAAATCTCAGGTGACATTCTAAACAGATTATCACTGAGTATGGAGGCCGTGTTTTAAAACAAGTTGAATCTGATCACTCACTAAACCTGACATCAGGCACGGTGTAAGAACTTAGCATGCTGATTCCATTCGGCCTGTTGTCCTTAAGTATCTTCAGAAACGGGCTGATCTCTTCACCGTATGACCTGCGGCTGAGCGCAAACAACATTACTCCCTCTTTTCCGGATTTGCTTTTCAGATCAACGTATCTGTAAGCATTCCATTCCACTATGCCTGCTTCACCGCCGTTGGAGTCACTGACTATGAAATCGAGAATGAATTCTCCTGTATTTGGATTTTCAATGATTTCGTAATTTAGATACGGATCTTTCTCCTTTCTTGCGTTCAGTTCTTTCACTTTAGCATTCAGCGCATCTCTTAAGGAAAGACTTCCCTGCACAACTTCAATTATGATCATCTCCTTGAATCTTTCCACCGTTTCACCTGAAGGAACATACTCGTGCTTGTAATAACCCTGACTTGGATTGGAACTCCACGCAAGGTTAAATGACGTGCCTCCGAAATCAATCGGACCGGGAATCGAAAGGTAATCCTTTACGTCTGTGTTTTGTGCCATTGCCGATGTTAAGTTCAATGAAAGCAAAACTACGGCAAGAAGAATTCTTAACTGTGCCATTTGTGTTGTAATGTTTTTTGATTTGTGATTAAGATTGTCATAAGAAAAAATCCGCGAACAATTTCAAAAGTCATGCGCCAATCCTTTGAGCAACTTCAGAAGTCCTGACTCAAAATCTTTCAATGCTGATTTCTTCACAATCACTCCCATATCATCATGCATCCAGTCACCATGCTCCGCAATATTTCTTACCGGAATGCAAAAAGAAAAACAGTTGAGATTATGTTCATCAAACTGCCATGTGTCATCAGGATCGGCCGATACAGGATGGATTGTCTTTGCCTTCTTGTGCTCAAGAATCTCTACAAGATAATTTTTTAGCTGCTTCTTTCTCAGGAATGTTCTTCCTTTTCCTTTCTTGACAAAATAGTTCTCTACAGTGTAACCATGATTTCGGAAGCCCCGGTTTGTAACATCAAGACTCGCAACAATTCCCGCCCCGGCCTTTATGCCGTGAAGAAATTCAATGGTCTCATCAACTCCGAGAGATTCCTTTTCTTCATTCCCGGTAAAAGCAATTATCACATTCTCCGGAATGTCGTACCTGATCAAGAGATCTATAAGAACTGCATTGGTGATGCTGTTGTCCAATGTACCCGTAACAACATCTCTCCCCTCCATTGAATAAAAATTCTTATACACAGTGTCAATATGGGATGACACGATCACAAAACTCTTACCCGACATATTCTTCACATGATGCCTTGAATACAGCTTTGTCAGTTTGCCGTCAAGGATCATCCGGAATTTTGTCTTTCTCATTAACCTATCTATGCGTCCGATCTTCTCTTTATCTTTAAACCCTTTCGAATCGTCTTCGCATTTGATATTTATCTCTTTCAGAATCTCAAGCATGCTGTAATTAATATTCTAAATGTTCTTTGTATCTCTTGCATACTGCTCTAACCAGATCTTCAATGACGTGCCATCCTCATCTTCAATATTCTCCTGTTTTTGAATGCCCGCTTTTGCAAGTGCTTTCATGGTCTTCACATTTTCTGAACTCACTGTGGCTATCAGTTGCTTACCCATCGAACCTGCGTACTTGTTTATCTCATTTATGATCTCCGGCATGAGACCTTTTCCCCAGTATCTGTTATCAAGAAAATATACTACCTCGAGTTCATTGTCGCCGGTATTGTCTGTTTGTTTCAATTCGAAATGTCCTGCATATTCACCTGCAACATCAATTGCCCAGATCTCAAAATGCCTCGGATGAAGAGCACCGCCGTATATCTGAAACACTTTATCAAACATAGCATAAGCTTCTTCTTTTGTTTCACACTTACCGCCTATGAAGAAGTTCACTTCTTTATCTATAGACAATTCGGCAAATGTTTCTCTGTCACGTTCATCATACTTTCTGAGAAGGCATCTTTGTGTTCTAATATCCTTGTTGAGAGTTTCTGTCTGCTTCAATTTAAGATAACCCCGGTTATTAAGTATCCTATTGCCTCAGCTCTTGATCATTGTAAGCATCATCTTGAATCTCTCTCCTGCTTTCAATGAATGAGGAATGTTAGCCGGAAGGATTATTGCTTCCCCCTGCTTCACAGTAAATTGATTTCCGCCCACGGTGATTTCTGATTCTCCGTCAAGTATCTGTACTAATGCTTCGAAGGGCGCAGTGTGTTCGCTCAATCCTTCGCCTTTATCAAATGCAAAAAGAGTTACGGTTCCGGTTGACTTCTTAATGATTGTCTTACTGACAACCGATTGGGGAGAATACTCAACTGTTTCACTGATTAGAAATTTGTTTGTTTCCTGTTCCATGATTGTTTATTAGTTTAATTCCAGAATTTGTCATTCCATGATGAACCGGTATCGCATTTGATCCCTGTGTCTGCTGATTCAATCTCTTCAAGCTCCGCAGGTGAAAGATTCTCCTGAAGAAAATTGAAGAGTTCTCTTTCTTCAAAACGTATATGCTTCTCAAGTAAGTCTGCAAAACTTACAAGGGTATCTTTGGAGGTATTGTCACTGCGCAATTCACCTATAAGCACATATATCTTCTTGTGCTCGTCTTCAGCTCTGATTCTCATCTTGTTATTCAGGGGGAGTTTCACGAACAGATTGACTTCCTCATCTCTGAAATGAGGAACAAGTTCTTCTTCGAAAGAGGCAATCACATATCGGCTGATTCTTTCCGGCTCGACTGAACTTTTAAACCCCTTTCTGATCTTCCATACTAATAACAATCCGAAGTAATGATCTTTCGAGAATCTCACTATTGCCGGATTGCGCTTAATCGGCTTTTTTTCTTCTTTGCCTTCCATCATTTTAATAACACCATTCTTTTAGCACCGGATACAACTCCGTCAACGGTCAGCTTGTAAATATAGATGCCGCTTGGAAGTCCTGCTCCGTCAAATTCCATTTCATAATTTCCCGAAGATTGCTTGCCGCTTACAAGTGTTGACACTTCGCTTCCGAGTATGTCATATACTTTGAGCGTCACATACGGCTTACTGTTTCGTGATTGAATGTTGTATCTGATCCTTGTTGCAGGATTGAACGGATTGGGATAGTTCTGAAAGAGTTCAAAGTCCGAAGACGTCGATTCAGTATTATTGTTTATGCCTATAATTTTAGAATTGTACTTAAGCAGAATTCCGTTGTTGCCAATCGCCCAGCCGTTTCGCTGATCTGCAAAGACTATCTTATAAATCCTTCCTTGTTCAGGTACGGCATACATGCTCCAGTTTGTGCCGCCATTTGTTGTAACAAGAAAACTGTCGATGATACCAAGTGATATCCAACCTTCACTTGGGTTTCGAAATGCAATAGAGTTTGCAATGCCAAATACACCGAACTCAAAATACTCCCAGTCAAATCCTGAATTACTTGTGGTAACTTTACTTGAGCCGTATTCAAAGTCGCCTCCTGCTCCAATCGCATTGTTCTCATCAATGATATGAATGTCATTTACCGGTTCTGGTCCGACAATGCGTGTCTGCCATGATCTTCCGCCGTTTGAAGTTCTCCAGATAACACCGGCTATATCAAATGCGCCACCTACGGCATAACCGGAATTTGCGTTGAAGAATTTTATCTCTTCAATTGGGAATCCGAACACCAGTCCGGAATCTACCGATGACAAATTCCAAACCTGCCCTGCATCAGTTGTGAAATATATCTTGCCCTGCGTTCCACCGAGATACCCGTTCTGAAGATCTCTGAAATAAACTGTGTTGGCAAAGTAGTTTGAGTCGGGAAACAAGATGTTGTTCCATACTGCTCCGCCGTTTGTTGTTGTCAGATATCTCGTACCGTAGAAGTTCGGGGGTGTATTGTCAAGTTCCCAGGCAAGCGCATAGCCGGTGCTGCTGTTTGAGAAGTAAATCGAATAAACCATTGTATTCAATCCTGTTGCCTGCTGAGTCCAGTTCTGCCCGCCGTTTGTCGTCTTCAGGATCAAACCGGAATCTCCTCCGATCCATCCGGTAAGAGAATCAGTAAAGAACATTGCTCTAAGATTTCTGTTTGTCGGCCTTTGCATTGTCAGCCATTGGTCAACTGCAAACAGATCTCTTCCTGCAATCAGCAAAAAAACTATCAGAAAAATGTTCTTCTTGTTGGTATGTATAATGCTGTTTATCAATTGTATAATTTCAATATGTGAAAATTTTTGAACCTGTCATGGCAGATTGTTTCGTTTTCTCAGGAACCATTCAACAGAAAGAAGAAGAATAATTATACTGAGATAATATGGATTAATGTTCAGATCGAAACTCCTCGAAGAAACAACTTCATTCGAAGCACTTCTTCCTGACTCTTCGTATAAGTTTCTTATCTCTCCATCATTAAGCCCGTTCAGTCTTCTTCCACCTGTTGCAGATGCAAGTTCATTCAGAAGCATCGGATCCGGAGTTGTTTGAAGATATTCAAAATTATTCTCCCCGACAAGAAACTTGCCAGTGACAGTTTCAACCTGCCTGCCTTCGGAAATGAGTGCAGCCTCATAACTGTAAACTCCTTCCATGGGCATTTTTGCAAGAAGCTGAAAATCTTTGGAGGATCTCTTTGTCATATCAAACGATGTCTGAAATGACGGGCCGCTTATGTTGATCTTGATCTGTTCGCCACCCTTAATTTCAAACCCTGTGATTGAACCGTTAAAGATGACATCTTCATTTTTTGAATACACAGGTGAAGTTGTTTCAACAAGAAACTTTCTTCCTTCATCTTTCTTTGCAACCGATGAGACTATGTTGGCAAGCAAATATCCAAGTACTTCCTCGGCTGATGCGGGATTCTCTCCGAGTCTCCATTTGTAAATTCCGTAAGCAAGAAATGCTGCCGAGTTTCTATCTGTCGATCTTGAGACGATTAAAGCCGGATTGCTTCCCCTTCCGGTTACGATAAGAGTTTGTGCGTTTGGCTTCGCAGAAAACACTGTAGAGTTTTTGAATATGCTCGGAAGCCCGTTTATGGCAGATACAAATTTCCGATCCTTGAAGAATTCAGCAGTTGTCCCGGCTACTATGTTCAACGAAGTTTCCTCTTCATTCTGAGATGATGGTGATTGAACCGAGAATGGAAGTTTGTCTGCGAGATCATTGAGCTTACTGAAGTCAGTATTTCTTGATGTAAAAAATATCAATGGCATGTTGATCTTCTCAACTGCATTATTTATTTCACTGATGATCCTGTCGTCTGAAATTGCAGTCGGATAGCCAAACAGTATCACTGCATCAAAATCAGAAACATCCGGCAACGCCCCTTCGTAGAACTCGCCCTGCGCTTTCTGAGTCCTGAACTCCGCATCAAAATTTCTTATTTTCTTCATCTGCTCTTTTACAAATGCAAGATCTGCAGACGGCGCACCTGCAAGAACAAGTATCCTGAATCTGTTATCGATGAACTTTACAAAGAACTCGCGGAAATTATTTTTAAGAGTAACTTCACCGTCGATCGAGTCTGCTTCAATTCTGTATAGTACTGTTCTCTGTTCCGGTGAACTGACTGTGAAGTCAACATTGTAAACATTCTTGTTCTGTTCCACCAACAGTTCTTTTGTATCAGCAAGTCTTCCATCTTCATAGAGCTTAACTTTGACCATGCCGGAAATACCGTATGTCTTAACTTCGGCACTAAGCGGAACACTGCTCTCGATGAATGAAGTCTTATTATAAAATACCTTTGTTATGGAAACATCTTTGGTTCCGGCTGTATCGCCGGTCAGAAAAAAATTTACCGGGGCGCCAATAACAATTCCGCTCTGAACCGGATTACCGCCATCATTAAGAATTCCATCGGATATTATAGTAACAGAAGAAATGTTTTCTCCGGGAAGATTCTCCTTAAGTTCACTAAGAGTCTTGGAAAGATTTGTCTTGTTGTTGTTAATTCCCGCAGTATCAAAATTGATTTTTTGCGCATCAGCTTCGTTGATCTCTTTGATCAATCCGTCAGAAAACAAGAAGAACCTGCTATTGCCGGAGTTTTTTCCGGAAGCAATAATTTGTTCACGCATTTTGTCTTCATTACCTGTATTCATGCTTCTTGATTCATCTATGAGTATGATATTCAGCGGCTTCTTTCCAGACTTGCCGAGAAATGAAAGTACAGGCGACATGAACAGCAATAGAATGAACAGAAGAGAAAGAAATCTTAAAGCAGGAAGAATCCACTTTAGTTTGCCCGTTGCCGAAGATTTCCGGTAGTAGTAATATGCAACAATTGCCGCTACAACAACTGCGGCAATTGCATAAACGATTCCATATTCTGACCTTATTGAAAAATCCACCCGGTGGGAATTTTGTTCACTTAAACACTACGAATCTGAATCACGAAGTTTACCTTTCTGAGACTGTGAATAAATCACATCTTTATATCAACGTATATTGATTTGCGTATCTCGTTAATCCAGTTCTCAATCTCTTTGTTTTCTTTGAATGACTCTGCAAATTTCCTTATCCGGTCATAATCCTGTTCAAGACTTAACTTGTGAGGAGGAATTACTTCTATGATCTTATAAATCTCATAGCCGTATTTCATATCCCTTCCCACAGATCTAATCGGTTTGGTTATTCCGCCCTTTGCCGTTGCTTTGATCACTTCCAGAGAAGTGCTGTCAATCTGTTCGGCAGGGATCTTTCCGAGATATCCTCCCTTATTCTTTGTAACTACATCCTGCGAGAACTGCTTAGCCGCTTCCTCGAATGTAAGATTGCCTGTTTCTATTCTCGCTTTCAGACTGTCAAGAAAATTTATCGTCTCAAAATCAGAGGACTCGAATGTCGGAAATGGAATAAGTATGTGCTGAGCTCTTACCTTTTCGCCCTGTTTTTCTGTCAGCTTAATGATATGAAGCCCGAACTCTGTTTCAACAACTTCAGAAACCTCACCCGGTTTAAGACTATAAACTGCTTCTTCAAACGGTTGCACAAATGTTCCTTTTTTCGTTAAACCCAAATCTCCTCCAAGCCTCGCTGAACCTGAATCCGCCGAATATCTCATTGCAAGTTCAGAGAAATCGACGCCTTGCTTAATGCTGTCAAGCAGTTGATTAGCTATCTTAAAGCCCTCCGCTCTTTCCGACTCGCTGACCTTTCGTTCAAGGAATACATGTGCCAGCTCAAACTCCTCGCTGACTTCCGGAAGACTGTCGCTATATGTCTTAAAGAATTCCTTTATTTCGTTGTCGGTTACTCTTATTCCACCGGAAAACTTCTCTCGCTTCAGCTTTTCTACCTTGATGTTTTTCCTGAGTTCTTCCTTAAGAAGATTTCTGATCTTTGCCATCGGCATACCATAAACCGTTTCGAGCCTTTCGGGTGATCCCGCCTGCGCAATCAGATTGTCCATCCTTGATTCCAGTTCTTTTTCTATTTCATCTTCGGTAGCTTCTATGCTGTCCTGTTCAGCTTTTGCAAGCATGATCTTGTTTGTAAGTATTGACTGAAAGATCTGCTGTGCAATTAAAGGCGAGATCTCAGTCAGTCTGTTCTGCCTGGCATAAAGCTGAACCTGATACTGAAAATCTGATTCTGTTATTATCTCATTTCCAACCACCGCAATAATTCTGTCTCCCTCAACCTGTGAAAAAGCGTTAAGAGAAGAGACCGCAATGATAAGAAATGTCAGTGAAAAAAATGTCTTCAATCTTTATTAATTCTTAAATGCATCTGCCAAAACGGCATCGAACACTTTTACGGGATATTTCTTTTTTAGATTCTCGACGTACTGTGATTCAAGCTGTTTGAATCTTTCCTGCTGCAGGATGTTGGATATCTCAGACTTTACATCATCAAACGGCTTTGTCTTAACAATGTTGCTGTCTGTATATGAGTATTTGTCCTTGTTTGATTCGAAATACGCCGTAAGCTCTTCCGGAGTTATCTTGATATTTCTCCATAACTCTTCCTGATCAACCTTGAAGCTAAGCAGACCGTTCTCGTATTCCGTAAGCTGTGCAATATATTCTGCATCTTTTTCAACTTTCTCTTTATCAGCAACTTTCATAAGTATAGCATTGTCTGCTGAGTTATTGATTACTGTATTCAGATTTGAAGCAGTTGCCATACTTGCCATGAAGTCACGGTTCCTTCCAAAGTAAGTTACAACATCACTTACTGTAACCTTTCCGTCCTTAAATGTTGCAACAATAGTCTCCTTCTCCTGAGGAGTAAACAGCGAGTCAAGATTGAACTGTGAGAATGTTTTCATAGAATCCATCTTTGACTTCAAAAAGGAAAATCCGTCCTCCTTAATTGTGAAATCAAAACTCTTTCTTGATTTATCCAGATACTTTGTATAGTCACTCTTAAATTGCGGACCTCTCTTGAAATCTCCTTTAAGAGTTTCCTTTTGTTTCTCAAAGGGTTCATATTCCTTTATCTCCATCACTTTGATAATGTGCCATCCGAAAGGTGTTCTGACAAGATCAGATACCTCACCGACTTTCAGGAGGAATGCGACACTGTCAAACGGCTGAACCATTCTTCTCCTGTCAAAAAAGCCAAGGTCACCGCCTTTCTGGGCCGAGCCCGGATCTTGAGAAACTTCAGTTGCAACTACTGCAAAGTCTTCACCGTTTCTGATTCTCTGCAAAACTTGTTTTGCCTTTTCATAAGTTGCCATTGAGTCAACTGTCTTTCCGAGAGAATCTTTTTGTTCCTGAAGAAGTATGTGAGAAGCTCTGATGCCGTTGCTTCTTTTTCGTTTGTCCGTGAGCTTCACGATATGAAGTCCGAATGGTGTTCTTACTATTTCCTTTGTATAATCTCCGACTTTCAGTTTGTAAACAGCATCTTCAAATTCCGGAACTGTCATGCCTGCTGTAAAGTAATACAGGTCGCCGTAGTTTTGTTTTGCAGAATTATCTTCTGACATGTCAAATGCTACCTGCTCAAACTTTTCCCCATCCTTAAGTTTTTTCAGAATCTCGTTTGCTTTCTGATATGCTTTGATAGAATCTTCGACGCTGGTATTCTGCTGAGGAAGGTTCACTAGAATATGGGAAGCCCTTACTTCATATTCTTTCTTTTCGTAAAGTGATTTGATCTGCGGCTCGACCACCTCTTTATCAATCAAGTAAGAGGTAACGAAATTGCTCTTATATTGACTTAGATCGTTCTGAATGTCTTCTGATTTGAGCAAACCTCTGTCCCGGGCATCTTTCACTTTTAGCCTGTACTTTATGTAAAGGTCAAGAAACTCCTTTCTCTTCTCCGTACTGGAGTTCTTTGCGGAATCCATATTTCCCTGGGTCTTGAGATATTGCGTTTCATAATCTCCAAGATAAATCTTCTCATCGCCTATTTCGGCAACAACCTGCTTTTTCTTTGATGAACAAGCAGCAAGTGTAACAATGATAAGAAACAAAAACAGCGATGACACTTTTATAAAACGGTTCTTTGCTTGCAACATGTGTTTAATTCGTTTTTCTTTGAATAATCGGGAAAACTACCTAAATCGGCTCTGAATTGAAAGGGAAGAATTCCCAAATCACCGATAGAATCAAGCATTCAATCTTATTCTGATCATTTGTGTCTAAAACGTTTTTGCAATTTGAGAATTCCTTCGAACTCAAGTTAGAAAGGTAGTAAAATCCGGTTCGGAAAAACAACCCGCCCGCCTGTCGAATTACTACTCACTTGAAGCGAATGACGGCGGACAGGCCTCATCCTAATTGCCGTTAAAAAATTGTGAGCTTTGGCGTCAGCCTGCCCGAAGAATACTGAACTTCAACACTT
>CALEVL010000278.1 GCA_937924675.1 uncultured Ignavibacteria bacterium
GCCGGGTAAACCTGCCCGAAGAATACTGAACTTCAACACTTTACGCAGGCGGGCGTGAAATTCCTGTTTGACGAACACGACAGCGCTCTTCTGTCGTGTGAGGAGTTGAAATTCACGTAGCCAAAGCGAGCAATTTTAGGCCTGTCTGCCGTTGTTTTCGAGTAAATATTGAAGCATTAATAGCCAGGCAGGCAATTAGGATGCAGCCTGCAGCGCTAATTCATGAACACTCTATGCGGGCAGGCATGCGCAGGAGTGACAATTTCGCCTGGTTGAATATTCTCAAAGTGATCAGTTTTTTGTAAGTAAGAGTCTGGTTTTGAGCCAACCTCCTTTGCAAGGGGGGTGCTTCCCATATCTTTTTGCTCACATCAAAGCCGACTCAATGTCTTGAATTAGTTATACCAATTGCTAATATTGTTTAAGCAAAGCAATAAATTCAAACATAAGATTACCCCAAAGATCTTAGCAATAAGATTTCATAGTTAAGTCTTCTTCGGAAGATTTATTCAGTTACTCAAATCCCCAAAGCAAGTTTCAAATCAACAAATTCATTCAGCTCCATTCCTGAATGGAATGGAAAATCTAAATTCATTTTCGGGATATGAGAAAATTCTGCACTCTTCTGTTGTGTTTAATTTCTATTTCAATCTTCACCAATTCAATTGTTGTCTCAGCTGTTTACTATGTTGATGCAAACGGAAGTGACTCCAATGACGGACTGTCAACTTCCACTCCCTGGAAGACGATCGCTAAAGTGAATTCGATGATGCCGTCTGTTACTGCAGGCACTCAGATTCTATTCAAGAGAGGCGATACTTTTTACGGTATGATCATGGCTACAAAGTCGGGAACAACAGGCAATGAGATTGTATTCGGAAGTTACGGCACGGGAAATCTGCCTGTGATTACCGGAACTAAACTGCTTACGGGTTGGACTGTTTACTCCGGGAATATTTACTCTGTAAACTGTACTGATACTGTCTCAAATATTTATGCAAACGGCAAACTCATGACCATTGCAAGATTTCCCAATTCGAGATTTCTTAAGACTGACTATGCTAATTCTACAGTTGCTTTCGATGATGCAGAACTTACACAATCTTCCGGCTACTGGAATCAGGCAAATTGCAGAGTGCGCTCATCCAACTGGTGTTATGAATCGCGCACCGTTACAGGTTTTAGTGCAGGACACGTAACTCTTTCTTCCGCAACTCAAAACATGATCTATCCGAAAGCAGGATATTATTTCGATAACCGACTTAACCTTCTTGATACTGCTAATGAGTGGTTCTATGACAAACCGGCCGGGAAAATTTATTTCTATGCTCCGGGAGGAGTTGATCCGAATATGATTCAGGTTGAAGCCGTCATCACAAAGTATGGCTTTCTGCTTGTCAATAATGCCAACAATGTGATCATACAGGATCTGAAATTTACAGCTTTCAGAGACAATTGCGTGGAACTTTATACTGCACATAATATAAGAGTCCAAAGATGCATTATGGCTAAAGCAGGTAAGAGCGGTTTGCGGATCAACGGGAGCAACAATGTAGTTGACAATAACACAATAGAAGATAACCTCAACACAGGCATTACAGGAGTGTTTACGAATTGTACTGTTTCAAATAATCTCATAAACCGTACTGCCTTGGTACCGGGCTACGGAGAGAATGCATGGGGCAGTCATGGAATACAGTTTTACCTTGCCACAGGCACTGTCTGCACGGACAATGTAATTGACAGTTCCGGATATACAGGTCTGCTGGTAACCAAAAACATGCTGGTGAAAAACAATTACGTAAGTAATTCATGCATGACTCTGAATGACGGAGGAGGAATTGATATTGACGATGCAGATGGTATGCAGGTACTCGACAATGTTATAGTAAATTCATTTGGAAATGTTGAGTCCTCTTATTCACCGATAAGTTATGCAAACGGAATCTACTTTGCTTCAAGTGTAACCAAAAATGTTCTTATCAAAGGAAACACAATTGCGAACAATGGATACGTCGGAATTAATGTTGACAATAAAGCTACATCTGTCAACAATCAGATAATCAATAATGTACTTTACAACAATGCATACTCCCAGATAGTGATGACAGATTATTCATCAACTTCATACACACCTTCATACAGTAATATTGTCAAGGGAAATCTAATGTACTGCCTCAGTTTTTTGCAGACTTGCATGGAGCATCAAATGTTTAAGTCGCCAACCTTCAGTGACTTTGGAACATTTGACAGCAACTACTACTGCAATCCATATACAGAACACATTATGAGAAGGTCCATGGTTTACGGCACATACAATACAAAATATTATACTCTGTCATCCTGGAAGGATTTGTTTAATGAAGATCTGACATCCGGAACAAGTTCATTTGTATTTGATCAGTACAGAGTGCTGGATACACTAAGCTCCAATATGATCCTCAACTCTCGATTTGCTACAGATCTTACTAACTGGTCAACTACCCCTTCAGCAGGCTCAACTATTGTGCACAACATAAATCCTATGCTTGACACCGGTTGCATGAAAATACGATGGAATGGAAGTGGCGGACCGCAGGGATTGACTTCATGCAATTATCTGACACTTACAAAGAACAACTATTATTTCTTAAGTTTCGATTATGCCGGTGATTACAAAGGAGACTTGAGTGTATTCGGAAGACCCAATGCAGGAGCAAGTCCGTTCCTCTTTGCAAGAAGATATCTGGCTGTTGAAAACTTCAGAAAGAAACAGTCGTTTGTTTTTAAGCCAGATACAACTGAAACCCAGGCGAGAGTAACATTCTCAATGGTTTTGCCGGATACTACAGCATACGTTGACAACGCATATCTGTATCGCGTCAATGTGGAAAGAATTGATTCAACAATAAAAAACAGACTATTCTATAATCCTACAAATTCTGTACAGGTCTACTCACTTAATGGAATCCCATACAAAAGCCCTGACGGCACACCTGTATCAGGAAGCATAGTATTGCAGCCGTTCACTTCAAAAATTTTGGTCAATGAATCCAATGTGCTCCAAAAACATCTATCACTCAGAGTGCTCATAGAGGGATTCTATGAACCTGTTTCCGGCATCATGAAGGAAGATACTGTTAAGATCTATCTGAGGAACTCAGCTTCGCCATACAACAAAATTGATTCAGCAATATCTGTGATTGACAGTACTGGGTACGGAGATTATTATTTTGGGAATGCTGTAAATGGCGTCAATTATTTCATTTCGCTTGAGCACCGTAATTCACTTGAGACATGGAGCAGCAATGCTATCAGTTTCACAACTAATGAAGCAACTTATGATTTCACAAATGCCGTCACTAAAGCATTTGGAAACAACATGATTCTTTCCGGTAGCAAGTACTGCATATACAGCGGTGATGTAAATCAGGATAAATCAATAGATGCTACTGATGTAAGCAACATTGCCAATGATGCTTCAAACTATGTCCAGGGATTTGCTGATTCAGACATCAACTATGACGGCATTGTTGACGGAACGGATTTTCTCATTGCAAACAACAATGCGGAGAATTATGTGATTGCGTTAAGGCCGTAAGGTTAATTCCGGGAGATGTTTGTCACTGTGAGTTTCAACATTTGGGTTTTCTACATATGGATTTTCACTCATTTTTTAGATTGTCATTCATTATGAACTTGTCATTCCCGCGCACGTCCCTGACGGGCAGGCATGCCTGCCCGTAGAGAGTGTTCATGTTTCAGTGCTGCAAGCCAGCCTGCTGCAGGCAGGCGGGAAGGATCCATAAAGCAGATGAAGTGGCAAAGTGGAAATTCTGCATAGAGTTTTCAACTTCGATAACAGTGGATATGTTTATATATGGATTCTTCGCGGAGCCTGCCCCTCTGGGGCTCAGAATGACAAGAATTGTTGTGTTGTATTTTTTCAAAATGCTAACGTACTTAGAATCAAAGCAGTCAATAAAATCAGAGAAACGCCGGTTGTCATTCCTGCAAATACCTGCCCGTCAAGGACGGGCTCAGGGATGATATATTGGGTTTACATCAATGGATGATGTCAAGTTCAATAACAAAAAAGCCGCGAAGAAAAATCTCCGCGGCTTACCGGGTTTTTGTAATTCTGTTTTCTTCTTACTTCACTAACGAAAGTTTCTTTGTTTGAACAAAGTTTCCTGATGTAAGTGTGTAGAAGTAAATTCCGCTCGAAAGATCCGAAGCATTCAGACTCACTGAATAATATCCTGCCTCTTTAGTTTCATTAACAAGTGATCTTACTTCTCTTCCGTTAAGGTCATATAATGAAAGCGTAACCTTTCCCGGAGCAGAGATCTGATAGTTAATGGTTGTGCTTGGATTGAATGGATTCGGATAATTCTGTGAAAGACTGAATTCAGAAGGAACGCCGATCACAACTTCATTGCTGAGATTATGATATTCATAGTTGCCGTTGAAATCAACTTGTTTCAGTCTGTAGTTGTAGGTTCCTGATGCAAGTCCTCTGTCTGTGAAGGAATAATTTCTCACTTCTGTTGTTGTTCCGTTGCCGTTAACTGTTCCAACTTTGCTCCATACGCCGTTTGAACTTCTTTCAATATCAAAACGTGAATTATTTGTTTCGCTTGAAGTTGACCAGTTGAGTGTTACAGTGCTGTTTGAGATAACCGATGTGAAGCTTGACAACTCTACCGGCAGCGGTTGATCTCTTGATACAACCAAGGCATCAATACCGGCATAGTTGCTGTTATCCCCAAACGGACCACCATCAACCATTGCATATCTGATGGCAAATCTTGCCGTGATTCCTGATGAAGGTGCTGCAAATCCTCTCAATCCCCATGAATCATCATCTGTATTAAGGAATCTGCCGAGTTCAACCCAGTTAGCATCTTCAGGCAATGAACTTCCGGTAGGATTATACATTACTCTCATTGAATCCGGGAATGGATTGTCTTCAACTGATCTCTCACGGAAGAAAACTGAATCTCCGGCCACTACATTAAGCGGAGGTAATACGAGCCAGTTGTCAATGTCATTTGCTCCGGTTGTTGATTGATAATTTGATGCCACATATCCCGTTGGCGGACCGTTGAAAGCTGCAAAAACGGTAGCGTTTCCCTGAAACCAAATAGCAGCTGCTCCAGGAGGACCTCCTCTTCTGTATATGTCATATCCTCTTCCAATCAGAGCAGTGGTATCATTTGCTCCGTCAAAATCATCTGTATAATATGGAAAACCGGTAACAACTGACGGATTATTGTTGTCAGTTACTACCGGCTCATTTGATACTGATTTGTTTGAATAGCTTCTTGCACCGTGGTTTGGATTGTCAGTTGTTGAGAATCCCAACAAGACACCAAAAGAGAGAACTGCTAACAGAAAGTAATTTACCCTTTTCATTTTTTCAGTTTTAATTTTGTAAAATGTTCTTGAAAAGAATTACTTGTAACCCGGATGAATAGCATTGTTAAAGACTTGTAAAACGGAGCAACGATCGAGTATTGATTTTGCCTCCTTTTTAGGATTGAGATTTTGGGGAGTGTGAAGTTAGTAATTCAGTTCTTCGATTCAAATGGTATTTTGATATCCATTAGAATATTTAGATTCCTTCTGTTTAGTTGAGAGAATAGTTGACAAAGAGAATTGTTTTTTTAGCTGTGTTAAGCAACGCTACTCGATCTCTTGCAATTTTCTGTGTCAATCTGTCCGGAAAGGATGCAGGGATCTACAAGTAATGAAGACTCTAATCAGTAGATCTCCGCCTGCAACTGGCAGGTCAGCATTTCCGAAGGGACGGCTTCGACGCAACTCTCATCTCATGTTCACCAACGACAACAACGTATGCCCCATTCCCATAGATTTCTTGTTTCTTCCTCTCGACATCTTGTTTACACTCACTGTATATACAAACTGTCCTTTCATCATAGTATTTCTTGTGAGTTCTTGTCTGTAAGTGCCTGGCAAGATCGGCAGAGAGGGAGCTTCGGCATTGATTTCCTGAACAAGAGCGATGCCCGTAGAATCCAAATCCTATATCATAAACTCTGAAGTCGGCTTTTCTCAATCCCGTAACAGGCTGACCTTCAGAATCCTTTACACGAACTCAGATAAATTGCTGACTCAATAAAGTCCCGTCCGCGGCAACCTCCCAAGTGCATTCTGCCGACAAGAAAAGTTTTTCTTCCATGATGTTTAAATTTTGCTTAAACGAAATTAACTATTAGAATCGATAATATAAATTAATGCGAAATATTCTTTGCGCTTCAATTGTACATCCTTCCAAAACGATTCTACAATTTTAAATTTCTTTCGAAAGCAAGCTGGAACATTCGGAATTTTTCAATGAGATAAAGAGCCAGTGAAATTTCAAATGAAACTTTTCTACACATGTTCTTATGAATGATTTTCAAAATGTCTTTGAAGCTTTTAATTTCGAGTTAAATCGGTATTTTCTTAGTCTTATTACACAGTAAACAGTTTTTCTTGTTATTATTAATTAGTTACTGAACTTAATTTTCCTAGGTATGGAAAGAGACCAATCCTATATTATCTTACAGAGGATATTCATCGGATTATTTATTTTGATGATCATTCCTTTTCTGATTCTGTTCTTTTACACCAATCCGTCACCCGAAGACTTTTATTATGCTCATGAAGCAAAGATCAGATCCTTTTTGGACAACATGAGAGTGCAGTACAAGTTCGTTAGCGGGAGATATTTTCAGAATTTTTTATTGTATTTGACACCTGCCTTCGTGAATACATTTGTTTTCTATAAGGCAGCATGCTTTTTGTTTATGGTCTCATTCTTTTTTTCAATATTGTTGGCTGTGAATTTACTCACAAAAAAATTCTTGTCTTTAAGTGAAAAAACACTGATCGCCTTAACAGTATTGTTTTCATATTTATATGCAATGCCTGAAGTTTCATCAGGGATCTATTGGTACGGAGGCTTGACAGCTTACCATTCGGGCATTATACTTGTTCCTTTTTTTTTTGCTTTTTTTATGAAATCTGAAAATTCTGTAAGTCTTTCTGCTGAAACTCTATTTACTACACTGACGCTAATTACACTGATACTGATCACGGGAGTTAATGAGATATTTGCAATAATTATGTTTCTCTTTACTTTATTTCTTAGTGTCAGGCATTTTACAATGCCAAAGAAGAGAAGATGGCAATATATTTTATATGCCTTAGCAGCTGGTATATTTCTTTACATTTTGTTTAAGTCACCGGCGAATCAAATCAGACTGACAAAATTTCCCAACAACAGAGATTTTAATTACTCGCTCATAGGTTCAGTAATTTATTTATACCGGAATATTTTTTCATGGATATTTCAAACACCGCTTTTACCATGCACATTAATACTTTTGCCTCTTTACTTTAAGATTTCAAATAAGATCAGTCATTTCAAGAGTAACTCATTAGTCGCTCCGCTCAGGTTCATTATAATTTGGTTGACGGTCCTTTTTGTAAGCGTGTTCTTTTCATATTACAGCACTACACTTGTGCTAAACCGAACTTCTAATTTCATATTTTTTATGTTTCTTGCGGGATGGTTCTATCTGATTTTCGTATTGTCAACCTTGATTCACAGCAAACATAAAGTCATTTTTCATAAATACTGCCAATATTGTTACGCAGCTTCATTTATCTTCATATTCCTTTTTATGATGAATGAAAACAATGTCACAACAGCATTTTTAGATCTTTTCAGCGGCTCTGCATATAATTACAACAGACAATTGAATGAAAGATATGAGTTTATTAATGAGAGCCAGACCGACAGTGTCAAAGTTGACAGTCTGATCAATACTCCCAAAACACTCTATTACAAAGACCTAACAAGCAATCCGGAATCAAGGCCAAGTGATTGGTATAACAAATTTTTCAATAAGAAATCGATCTTTCTGAAAAAGAAATGAGTAATGGCAAATTGACTTCAAGACTAATCCTTGTTCCAAAAAAAGAAATTGCACTCATCCAAAACGTTTTTCTTGAAAGCAATTTGTTTCGCACCAATTTATAGAGGAGTAAATCAAATCACTTATTAATCAATATTTTGTGAGCTAAAACATCCTTTACCAAGATTATGAAAGAAATGCTATAATGGACAGCCTTCATAAAGGTAGAAAAGCTTTTTTTCGCGTTGAATATCTTCTAACGTTCCATGTCGATTTCGACTTAAGTTTTGTTAAGGTCGCAAAGTAAGGCATGCATATCAAACTTAGTTATCTATGGGATCCTCAACTCACATTACGACCTCTGTATGAACTCCGCGGTTAAAAAACCGACATATTTCCAACAATTCGTAATTCGTAATTCCTAATTCATCAAGGTGTTATCTTCGAAACAAAATTATCAGAGTTATTTCCGGCAAGCTGTGAATCAGAACCGTCAACAAAGGAATCTCCGTTTACATCAGTTGCAAGATAGCCGGAGTTAAAATTGAATGCATCATTATCAATCATTTGTGTATCCGAGCCGTCCACTGTTCCGTCCTGATTTACATCTCCGGCAAAAATAGTCCACTTTGTTCCGGAAAGTTTCATGTTGCTTCCGAATGCCTGTGAAGCTGAAGCAGTAAAATCATAACTCAAATTGTTTGACACAAAACTGTTGCCTGTTGCGCTCCAGGTTTCGATAGAATTCCTGTGAGTAAGCACTACATAATATGGAGTACCATTGACTGCATTCGAGAAAAGGAAAGTAGCTTGTCCAAGATTGTTGAGTTCAGCCTTTGCAACGTCAACAATTGCATATGGCGGTGCCGTATTCCTGAGAAATACTTTTAATGTATCGGGTGTTGAGTAACCCGTCACTGAATTGTAGAATCCCTCGGGCAATGTAGTTAGATCAAGTGCTCTCGGTTGAGGAAGAACTGTTACTTTGAAACTTGGTGCCCAGTTCCACGCATCACCGGATTGACTACCGCTTGAATTCGTTGCATTACCGGTTGCAAAAATAGTATCAACGGTCGCGTTTGCCGGTGCGGTATAAGCAAACTGTAACACAACTTGCCCGGAGGACATTGTTAGATTTGAAACATGTGTAAGTTCTGAGTTTGACAAATACAAATATGGGGAAGTATTTACAAGTGTACCTTGTCTTACTGCAATATCAACACCTGCTCCGGTCTTTGATGCATTGGTCACAGTAATAGTGTAATTATTAGTTTGTCCGGCATAAACAACAGACGGCCCGTTTATTATTGCGGAAGTCAATGTGCTGGAAGATCCATGGCAATTGCAGCCGGTAGTGCTTGTTTTACGTGTCCTTCCCGTCATACCGTCTTCACTGGCATAAACAACTGTTACTACAAGAACAAATAACAGGAAAACAACTGGCAAAAACTTAGTTGTGCGTTTGATGAGTATTTTGCTTTTCATGACACTGCTCCTTATAATATCTCCTATCCAATTTCTTGGATGATAGATAGATTGATTGATAATAGTTGCTTGAATTTTTGATATAAATTACGCGAATTATTTTCTTAAGATTATGACTTATGTCATAGTTTTTTAAGAAATCTTTCAATGCCCGATCACAACAATAGAATTGGCCACCATTTTATTGGATACATAAGTGTCATTTTTCCGGACGGAAGAATAGGATAAGAGAATCAATAATACATTTTGAAGCATGATCAGAAGAAACTCTCGAAAAACCATTTCATCAGAATTTCCAACTTATTCCAGTTACAAACCTTTAAACCACATCTGTCCAAAACGTTTTAAATCTTTGGAGTAAAGGGTTTAACAAAATTCGATGCCAAAAGTTATTCCGCTTTCTTTTGAACCCTTCGACAAGCTCAGGGTAAACTCAAAGAAAGCTTGGCAAAGAAACCCTTCGACAGGCTCAGGGCAGAGAGTCGCCCGCCCGCCTGCGTAAAGTGTTGTATTTCAGTA
>CALEVL010000279.1 GCA_937924675.1 uncultured Ignavibacteria bacterium
AATCAACAGAAAAAGAAACAATGGGATGTATGGCAGAATACCTTTTTCCATAATTTTACTTTTTCCTTTTTCAAAATTTTTAACAAAAAAAAAAAAAACCGCCGCCATTATATAATGACAGGCGGCTTCTGAATATTTGCCTTATTATATCTTATTTTTGGGAATGGAAAGCAACTCTGTTTCCTTCAGTATCCATGAAAATTGCAAAATAACCTATTTCATCTGTAATCAGAGTTTTCGGCATTACGATCTTTCCTCCTGCCGGTTCAACTCTTCCAAGCGCTGCAGAAAGATCCTCTCCTGCATTGAGATAAACCAAAGTGCCTTTGTCTCCGGGCTCGTTTCCCGGTCCCTGCACAATAGCTCCGCCTACTCCTTTGTTGTCTTCACCCATCGGGAAGAATCCCATCAGCTGATCACCCATTTGCATTTCATACAGATCCGAGCCGACTACTGCGGCGTAAAATTTCTTTGCTCTCTGAAAATCTGTTACCGGAATCTCAAACCAATTTATTGCATTTGCCATTTTGTTCCTCTTTAAACTGTCAAGAAAAATTTTTGAGAATCGCAGGAATAGTTTCCTTAATGTGAAGTCACGAACGAGTTACTGTGTTAGGAAGACTCCCAAAGTTTCTTAATTCAACTCTGCCTATTTGAAAATGTGTTGCTCGCCTTCATTGAGAATAATTACCTTTTTGCTGAGTGTATTCTCACTCTCTGTGCCCGAACCGGAAGAACCGGTGATTTCTGTGCTTATTAATTCCCTCAAGGCATGCACGGGTTCATCAGTATCGTTTCTGTAAGTCAATGTTCCGTAATGAACCGGGATCATGTAGTCAGCTTTAATGTCTTCAAACATCTTAAGCGCACCGAAAGAAGTAACATGATTGTGGTTATCAACTTCCATGCAATCCTTGCAAGGACCAATAGGTATCAGAGCAAGGTCAATGTCAAATTTCTTGCCGATCTCTTTGAATGCCAATTCATCATAGACTGTATCTCCGGGATAAAAAACAGTATGTCCCTTATACTCAATAACAAAACCGGTACAGCCGGGCAGATGCCACAGGTAGCTGTCAAAACCGTATCTTCCGCCATAATGTGACGTGAAAACGGAAGTTACCTTCATGCCATTGAACTCAACTGTTTCGCCAACATATCCCTGCTTCCTTGTGTTACCCGTTCCCAATCTTACAAATTCAAGGTTCGGATAATCCGGCAGAAAATCCTCAACTCCGTTTGGAAAAATCAGCCGAGCTCCTTTAAATTTTTCTAGGTCATTAATTTCGTCAACCGTGTTTATGCTGAGATGATCCATATGAGCATGCGAGACAAGAATTGCGTCAAGTCGCGGGATATTCTTCAGTTCAACGCCCGGTTCGGTTGCTCTCAGCATCAGACCACCGATAACTTCATTGAAAACCGGATCTATCAGAAGAACTTTATCTTCTATCTGAAGAAGAACGGATGAGTGACCGATCCATAATGCGGAAAGCCTTACATCTTCCCTGATCGGATTCTTTATCTTGTTTTCAATCTTTTTCGGTTCGTCAAATAATACTCTGCCGGTATTTTCATACGTCATTCTCAGCGCAAAGCATGAGGAAAGAATCACAGGCATGAGCATAAAAATTACAAGTGTGCTCAGTTGTCTGAAAATTTCCTGTCTGTTACGGGTGTTTCGTTTTGTCATTCGTTTTAGTAATACTTAAAATTCAAACTGATACTGTATCTCGATCGTTCATTAAAATTGTAACTTCCCTGCAATCCGAAAATACCATACAATATATACAAGCCGCCTTCGATCCCGTAGTACTCTTCGTCAGAGCCACTGCCGGAATTTCTGTAGTTCCATTTCGCGCCAATCGATCCCGCCAAATGCTCACCGTATTGCTTGATTGGAAATGTATATCTGAGGCCTGTACCGACCCCAAAATTATCATACCCGGCATAATCAAATCCGGCTGTTGATACTTCCGGCTGAACAAACAGTTCAACGGATCCGGTAAGTCTTCTTACCGGATTAACCATAAAGAATTGGACCGGCGAAACAAATTTGTTCGCATGAAATGAATAATTAACTGGAACGATATTCCATCTCAAGCCAAAACTGAGTCTTCCGTCAATTTCATTCGCATCGTGATTATACACAGGAGAGGGAACTGCCTGAAGCAGAGTCCAGGAAAGATATTTCATGAATGGCCTCTCTTCATCTTTGCCTTTCCCATCCTTATGCTGAGCAAATGAGCCTGAAACAGACAATAGGACAATCAGGAAGATGAGAACCTTTCTGCAAATCATACCCTTCGAAAGGAACATTTTGCCAAATCTTTGATACATTTATATTAACTAATCCTGCTTTTAATTACCATTCAATGAATGTGTCACTACTGTTGACATGTTTCTTCAATTTATTAAATGATTCTGCTCTCAAGTTGTCATTCATTCTCACTCAGTTACCGATACATCTATTAACTCGTCACCAACCATTATTTTTTCAACTACATCCATGCCTTCAGTCACTCTTCCGAATATTGTATATCTGCCGTCAAGATGAGGTGTGGCAGAATGTGTAATGAAGAACTGACTTCCTTCGGTATCCTTTCCGGAAGATGCCATTCCGAGAGTTCCTTCTTCATATGTCAAAGGGCTGTTTTCACTTCTCTGACTGTATTCCGGTCCTCCGTATCCGGTGCTTGTGGGATCGCCTCCCTGAATTACGAAATTTGGCAAAACGCGGTGAAATTTTGTGGAATCAAAAAAATCTTTTTGGGCAAGCTTTATGAAACTTTGTACTGTAAACGGCGCAAAGTCTGTAAAAAGTTCTAGTCTTATTTCTCCCTTAGAAGTTCTTAATGTGGCCTTCAGAGGTCTTGAAAAAGATTCAATGAAGCTCCAGTCAAAATCATACTTGTTCTGCGCCTTTACTACCGGCTTCTCACCTGTGAGAGATTCTATTGCATCCGAAGATGCCTTGGCAAGGTCATAATTTTCCGAATCTACTAATGGACTTAGAACAGGAATAATAGTCTTGTCACCCAGATTCTTGAAAGCATCAATGAAGATAAGCTGGATCAGCAGATCTTCAGGATATTTCAGATCATTGAAATCAAACTTCATTACGGAAGCAATTTCACTTCTGTCGTTTATATATATAGAGTCCTGCAATGCCTCAAGTGAAACAGATGTAATTAGCGGATCTTTTGATCCCGCAAATTCAAGAAAAATGAGACGGCTGGTCAGTTGATTCTTAATATCAAGTTTATTGTCCAGCGAAGATATCATTTCAACAAAGCCCCTGTAAAGCTCAGCCAATTCATAACTGCCAATCATTCTTCCGTCACTGTTCGGATTAAGTTCGTTGTATCTTGTTACTTCCCTCGTCACAGTATCTCTTACTTCTTTGAAGATAAGAGCATTGTCAAAATTTCCGAATGCTCTAAGCACATCTGCCTTTACTTTGTAATCACTCGTTGAAGAGAACAATCTGAACAGATCATTCTTTGAATCATCCTTCTTCAAACCCGAATATGATATTGCCGCTGCTCCGGTTTGCCTTCCGGAATACTTCGTATGCTGATTCATAACTTCGAGCAATAGCCGACTGCCTTCATCTTTCCATTTTCTGCTTTTTTCAGAATCAATCCCGGAGTAAAATCCCGTTGCAATGCTTATAGCATTCAGCGATACATTTTCATTCTTATCATTTACAGCTTCGCTAAAGATTGTGTTAAGTTGCTTACTCATATCGAGAAGTGAATCCGCATCATAATTTGTGAGCATGTTTAGCATGTTCACTCTAACGCGCCAATCATCTTCAGAAAGAAAAGACTCAAGCGTGTACATGAGCAGTCCCTTATCCGCAAGCTTTCCCAGAGCGGCAAATCCCCACATCCTTGTCTGCGCATCTTCTGACTCTGCGAGCGAATATACTTCACGCTGAGCATTTGACAGCAGAGTCTTATCACTTGCCCTCCAAAATGCAAATGCGGTGTTGCGGAGTGTTTGCTGATCTGTTGAATTGTTTGCCAAATATTTCAGCGCATCAATGGCTGCCAGGCTTTTTAACCTTCTCAGTCCGAAGCGGGCAATTGACATGGCTGCAGCTCGTGTAATCCCGGTATCCTGAGAATTTGAATGCGATAAAACACTGATCAGATCTGTTGAATCCCCTATTCTTCCAAGTGCATCAATAAAATATTTTTTAGAACTCTCTGCAAAATTCGATTTGTCTTCCATCACAAGCCTCAAGAATTTCTTACTTTCATCACACGGTATTTGTCCAAGTGCAAACGCCGCTGCCCGCATATCTTCTTCGTTAGGATAATCACTGAAAGGACCTGCAAGAAGAAAATTTAGTTTGGAGACTGAGTTTGAATCTCCGATATTTCCAAGAGCATATATAGCTCTTAATCTGATTTCCGGATCGGTACTAAGAAGATATTTCCCGAGCTCATCATTTTCACCAAATGTTCTCTTATCCTGAAGTTCCAGAACTTTTTTTTCATCAGGAGAAAAATTCTGAGCCTGAATATCAATGACTGAAATTGACGAAGCGGAAATCAGAAAGCAGAAGAAGATCTTTAGCATTGTGAACAGTGAAAGTTGAATTTTTAGGTTAGAGTTTAAGTCCGAGTCCCAATGTGAAAGTCTTTACGGCTTGTTTCAAGTCAGAACCTTTTTGTTGAAATCTTGCATTGAGTGATGATCTTTCTTTTTCATCAAAATAGATGGTTGCAGTTGCGCCGTATTCATAACGAAGCTCGTTCAGATCACCGAATACTTTTTCACCAAGACCTGACATTACAAACTGGAAGTACCATTTCCTTAATGCAATATCTGCAGAAAGTGCTCCGAAGTATGCAGTAACATTTTTCTCTTCTCCGTCAAAATCTGTTTCTTTGAGTTTTACAGAAGCGTTAGGATTAAGTCCGAACAGCCACTTGCCGTCTATGCTTTCTTCGGAAAATTTTTTCTTTGTATAATCAACAATCGGAATGAAGAAATTTCTGAATTCAGGTTCAAAGGTCAGAGCTATTCTGTATATGTTCAGATCATTGTAGAAGTCTCTGGTATAGAATATGTCAGGATGCAGTTTAATTTTTTCGTTGTTTCCGTTCACAATGAAATAGCTTGTGCTTAATCCGGTAGTCAGCAATTCATTCCTGTCCTTGGCGGTTGAGCCGGAGAAATCAGTCTGAACAAACGGTTTGACATAACCGCGGTCAAACTTGAATCCCAGATATGTCACAGCAAGATCTATTGTAACAGTAGCATTTGAATTCTCAGATTTCTTATAGGAAAGCAAAGCAGGATTCTTTGCCTGGCTTTCTATCTCAAACGATCGCCGGATCTCGAGTATCTTCTGAACCTTGTCCAAAAATGTTGTATCATTCTTGCTTTGTGACACCGATTCACGAAAGCACAAGCTTAGAAGAATCATTGCCAGAAATGAAGCGGATCTTGGACTATCCATGAGCCGGATTGAATGATAAGTAACGCAGACTATTCTCATCATGCATTTAAGGAGACTCATGAACATGTCAAAGATTCAGGACTGATTTCCAGTTACTCCATGTAAGTCTTCTTTGTGAAGTAATATGTCTGTTATATGGTTGATCATAGAATACATGTTCCCAATCGGGAGCAAAGCTTCCTTCAATTTCAGGCTTATCATCTATTAGAATGTCCGCCTTCACAACCGTCTTGTCCCTTGTGAGGATTATATTGTTCACCCAGTCTGTTCCGAGATGTTCATAGACCCAGTGATATTTTTCGAGAACACAGTTCTCGTATTTGGGAAGCATTGGGCTTGTACAGAGGAACACAGTATTTGCAGATGCCTTGATTTCTTTCAAAGCTTCAAGTGCGCCGGGAATTGGCGGAAGATTCTGATAGAAGCCGGGCGCATGATATATGTCGCTGATGTGATTGCGAAATTCTTTTGGATACTGCTCCCGAACATAGAACCCTTTTCTTTCTTCAAGCGGAATGAACGGCTTATCCGGATGAAGCTCTTTCCATCTTCTCAGGAAATCTCCTTCAAAATCGGCGATCACGCCGTCCATATCAATTAGTATTCTCATAGTTGTTTTGGTTGTTGCAAAGATATTGATTTGGTTTAACGGAAAAAATACGGATGGCGGAGCGATATTTCTTTAGTGGTTTTAATTTTTTATAGTGATTGACATAAGTCAACGACTATCTGCCTAAAAGTTACTATTTTTGTACAACACCATGTTTGACAAACTAGATAAATTCATTGACAAGACAGCACCTCCGGGAAGATGGAAGGTGCCTGTTATTGTAGTCAGCGGGATACTCACAGGACTTGTTTTGCTGATTCTCTACATCGGTAATGCAACTTCATATCTTTCTGATGAACCTGAAACTTGCATAAACTGCCATGTCATGTATCCGCAGTATACATCTTGGCAGCATAGTTCACATGGAAGGTTTGCTACATGCAATGACTGCCATGTACCGCAGACAAATCCGATTGACAAGTATCTCTTCAAGGCTTCTGACGGACTGAGACATTCAACTATGTTTACACTGAGATTGGAACCTCAGGTTATCAGAATAAAGGATGCAGGAGCTGAAGTAGTTCAGAAAAACTGTATGAGATGCCACGAGAAAATGATAGACCATACATCATTGATTCGCAACGAGGACGGAAGCGATAAAAAATGCTGGACATGCCATGAAGAAACTCCACACGGAACGGTCAGCAGTCTTTCATCATTTCCAAACTCACGGGTTCCATTGCTGAACCCGGTTGTACCTGACTGGATAAAAGAAAACTATATAAAGAAAATTAAATGAAAAGCATAAGACAAGTTGTAGCCGAAAAACCATGGGTTGGATGGATACTTTACGGGGTGACCATCCTCTTGGTGTTCCTGCTCGGACTGCTTGGCAGTTCGATCATTGAGAGAAGATCCGAGGCCAACAACATTTTTCAGAATGTAAAACCCATTGCAGAATGGGAGCCGCGCAATGAAGTGTGGGGTGAGAACTATCCGAGAGAATATGAATCTTACATATCAACTCTCGATACAACCTTTGCAAGCAGTCATGGCGGCGGCAAGAAGATTGACATGCTCGAGAGATATCCGGGACTAGTTGTATTGTGGGCAGGCTATGCATTCTCACGCGATTACAATCAGGGGCGCGGGCATTATTATGCAATCAATGACATCAGAAATACTCTGAGAACCGGAGTGCCGCAGCCCGCAACATGTTACACCTGCAAAAGCACAGATGTTCCGCGACTAATTGCAAAAATGGGAGCGGCGGAATTTTACAAGAAGCCGTTCAACGAACTCGGCTCTGAAGTTGTCAATCCTATCGGCTGTCAGGATTGTCATGACCCTAAGACAATGAATTTGCGTATCACGCGTCCGGCGCTTGCTGAAGCATTTCAGAGGAGAGGTGAAGATATCACTAAATCGACACATCAGGAAATGCGCTCACTTGTTTGCGCTCAATGCCATGTTGAATATTACTTCAAAGGCAAAGAAGAAAAGTATCTTACATTTCCATGGGATGACGGTTTTACTGTTGAACAAATGGAGACTTACTATGACAGCATAAAGCATGTTGACTTTGTTCACACTCTGAGCAAGACTCCGATTCTCAAGGCACAGCATCCTGATTATGAATTATTCAAAATGGGAATTCATGCCGAGAGAGGACTTTCTTGCGCCGATTGTCACATGCCATACAAATCAGAAGGTGGAGTAAAGTTTACGAATCACAAGATACAGAGTCCTTTGAACAACATTTCCGGCTCATGCCAGGTATGCCACAGAGAATCGGAAGATGCCCTGAAGAAAAATGTCTATGACAGGCAGGAGAAAGTTTTGCAGTTGTCAAACATTGCCATTAACTCTCTTGTTAAAGCACACATTGAGGCAAAAGCAGCATGGGATGCGGGCGCAACTGAAGCAGAAATGAAACCTGTGCTTGATCTTATCCGGGCTTCGCAGTGGAGATGGGATTTTGTCGGTGCTAGTCACGGAGGAAGTTTTCACGCTCCGCTTGAGTGTGCGAGAATTCTCGGCAATTCAATAGAGAGGTCAGAGCAGGCAAGAGTGTTACTCTCCGAAATTCTTACAAAGAAGAATGTGCCGCTTCCAATTCAGTATCCTGATGTTTCATCAAAGGACAAAGCACAGAAGTTCATCGGACTTGATATGGACAAATTCAATGCGGACAAGAAAGTATTTCTTGAAACAGTTACTCCTGAGTGGGATAAGGCATCAGAGCAAAGACAGGAAAAGATGAATATGGAATACAGGAAATGAGATTGTACAAAAGATTTGCTAAACCCCGAAGCTTGTTGAGCTCCGGGGTTTTTATATGCAACAATTAATTCTACGCTCTTAATTCTTAAAGAACAACCATAAGAAATACTAAATTTACAATGGAATATAAAATACTCTTGGTTCTTCACACACTGGGCGCTTGCGTATGGGTTGGCGGACATCTGATACTTGCAATTACAATTCTTCCCAAAGCACTAAAGCTCAGGGATCCCGGAATAATCAGCACTTTTGAGAGCATGTTCGAGCGAATCGGCATACCCTCGCTGATAATTCAGGTTCTTACAGGACTTCGCCTCGCGATGATATTCCTTCCGATTTCCGAATGGTTTGATTTTTCAAACTCTATCTCAAGGCTTATCTCAATCAAGATAATTCTTTTGCTGATGACAGTTGCTTTGGCAATTCACGCCAGATTCTATATAATTCCAAAACTGGATGCAGACAAGCTCTCGCTTCTTGGCTGGCATATAATAGGAGTAACAATAATTGCCGTGCTTATGCTTCTTACAGGTTTAAGTTTCAAGCTAGGTATAATCTGAGTCTCTGCAATCATTGACAATACAAGGATTAAGTTGAAAGTTAGGCACGATCTGCAAATCACACTCTGCTACCTCTTCGTTAGCTCTGTGTCCTTTTAGCTTTTCGCTTTTCAGCTAGTGATTGTTAACCGCAAAGGAGCTGCAGAGTTCGCGTAGGATCCTGAGTTAAATTGACATATATCCACTTATTCAACAAATGGTTACGTCTAATATGAATTGATTCAATCTTACTGAAAATTATGAAGAGTCATTGATTGAAATGAATTGATTACATAATTTGACCGATCACAAAATCATTTATAAAACCTCATGCCTCGCATAGCTTTTTACACTTTTGGAATTCTGCATGAATCCTTTGGTCATCCTCAGGTTCAGGGATTCTTTGACCGGCTTGAATCCGTTTTTGCACAAGCTTATAATTCTGAAGGATTCATTGTCAGAAATCTGGAACCGCCGAGTGATGACAGGGCTGCCCCCAGATTTTATGACAAGGAAAAACACGACGCTGCTCCGGCAACCCTGAGCTTGTGGAAGGATCTTGAATCTGTCTGTGCCTTTGCATACCGCGGACTTCACGGTGAAGCACTTAAGATTCGCAATGAGTGGTTTGTAAAACCCGAATGGCCAACTTATGTTGCATGGTGGGTTGAAGATGATCACATTCCTACACGTGAGGAAGCAGGCAGGAAGCTTGAGCATCTTCATGATAACGGTTCAAGTCCTGCTGCATTCAACTTCAAACAGCCGTTTGATGCAACCGGGAATCCGGTTACATTGAATAAAGAAATTCTTAATAGCAGGATCTCTGCAAATGATTCAGAGAGCAAGTCTTGAACTTAGACAAACATTTACGTAAGAATCATTCTTTATATTTAAAATGCGTTTAGTTACAAAAAAAAATGCGCATAAATATTATGCGCATCTCTGGTTTAGAACCATAACGGAAGTCAGAAACTTCCGACTTTAAAGAAAACTTACTTTGCAAGAATCATTTTCTTCGTATGTTTAATTCCGTCAGCTTCAATTGTGTAGAAATAGAGTCCGGTTGCAAAACCGGCAGCGTTCCAGTCTGCTTTGTAAGAACCAGATTGCAGAGTCTGATTCACAAGCACTGCAACTTCTTTTCCGGATATATCTACCACTTTAAGCGTAACAAACGATGACTTAGGAATGCTGAAAGTTATATTTGTGCTCGGGTTGAACGGATTAGGATAGTTCTGATCAAGGACAAAATTTTCAGGTACTTCAGTGCTTATCGGAATTATACCAACCGGTACGCAGGAATTAGATGTCAGCAAGCTTGCCCTTGGTCCGTTTATTGCCGCATTCATTCTTGTTGATTGTCCGAGCGTAAAAATATTCATACAGGCATCATCAACATAATCCATATAGTTGCTGAACATTACACCCGGGGCATTCGGAGTACAAGCATCGGTCAATGGAAAATTTGGACATCCGCCGTTTTCGCCCGCCTGAAGCGGAGTGTCACCAACATTATCATCCTGAGCGCAGGCAGGCTCATCTCCCCAAATGTGATCGAGATTGAACCAGTGTCCGGCCTCATGAGTTACAGTTCTGCCTTTATCTTGCGGAGGAGTTGCTGTTCCGATTGTACCGAAATATTTATATCCGATCACCATTCCATCCTGCTGAGGAGGACCGCCGGGCTGTTGAGCAAACCCTAGAATATCACCGGTGAAATTTACGACATAACAATTCATGTATCTGTCTCTGTCCCAGATGTCAATTCCGCCGAGTGATGTATAATACATGTTTGTATCAGTACGCGCGTAAGAGACAACGTTGGTCTGAGTTCTTGTGATACCATTTGTCGGCTGATTGTCAGGAGTACGCTGTGCCAGACAGAACTGAATCTGAGTATTGGCTCCCAAGGGCTTGAACGGGGCAGGAGTATTTACCGTGTCTGCATTCAATCTTGCAAAATCCTTATTCATTACATCCAGCTGAGATTGGATTTGTGCCTCACTGATATTTTGCTCAGGAGTGTTCCAGATAATATGGAACACAACAGGAATTGTGACAAGCAGATTGTCAGTATTTTCAAAGCCGCGTGTAAATCTTTCGATGGCATTCTTGTTTGTCCTGAACTCAGGATATCTCTCCATCTGCCTTTTGTTGAATTCAACTGTGGCGCATTTGCTGACTTGGTTAGATTCCGCACCGGTACTTGGTTTGTCGTTGCCAATTGCAACTGATGAAACGAAAATTATTACAGGTATAATGAAGCTGAAGATAAGCCTTAAAAAAATTGTCATGGCATTCCGTTATTAGTTTTGAGATGAAATCTTGTTAAGTTTTACTTTTCCGGGTTTGGAATTATTACGAAACCCTGTAAAGTACCATGTGCCTTCAACAGGATTTTTCTTAATATTAAGATTAAAGAATACATTTCTATCGGCTTGTCCGGGATTAGTATTAACAAGCATCATTTTTTCCTTGTTGTTAATTTTTCCCGTAAACTTTCCGCCTTTCATATTGCCGTATCCTTCAAACTCAGTTATGACTTTTGTGAAGCTGTATTTTCCGGATGATTCAGTCGATGACAGATTCTCAATCTCAAAGAGCCCCTCGGCTACTCTGACATTGTTGGAGTCGTACATGGTGAAGTTGTAGTCACTCTTAGAAATTACCGGATCAGATTTTTCAACGCTTTGACCTGAGCATGATGCAAGGACTAAAGAGGCAATTAACAGCAACAGTGAGTATGTTCTTTTCATGTTCGTAATTATTGAATTAATATAGTATCCTTAGCCTTGCACTTTGAATAAATTGATTCGCTCGATTATCATCTGAATACCTCAGCATATATATCCGTGATATTCATTTTCTAGCAAATGTCTTAACTGCTTATTTGAATGTTGCAGTGCCTTCGGCTTTGTCGAAGTCGTAGTATAAAGTGATCTCATAATATTTACACAAATCTATGCCTAACCAAAGAAGTGAATTTCCGTCTTTGTCTGTTACTTTGATATCGTATAAGCAGACTTCATTAGTCGGACTAAATACGATCCCTGTCTGCTCTCCTGATTTCAATGTGCCTGAAGCCAGCACATCATCTCCCCAGACTCTGGTATCTGACGGTGATACGTGTAGCTGATAAAGGTCAACTCCTGTTTGATTGACGAGCGTGAAGTCCTGTTGTGCTTGTGCAAATAACTGATCACTTGCTGCAAGAAAAAGAATTGCAAACGCTGCGAGGTAAATTGCTCTTTTCAATTTGTACTCCTTTCAATTTTGTTTGAAAGTCATAATATGCCAATTCCTTTCAATTGTCAACAAACTTTTTTGCAAAGCAACAGAAAATTTTTGTAACAGTGGATAGAACAGTATGACCAATGAAGTGAATGACTTATTGTCATGGATGACAACTCTCAAGGCGAGGAATCAGAATCGAAGATATGTTCGTTTCAGCAATTGTTTGAGCAATTGCAATCTCGTATAATGTCTAAATCAATTTCCGTTCGAAGATTATTTCTAAACTAATTTATTTTATTCATGGATGTGACATTCCTGCTGCCCGGTCCGCCGAAAGCTCCGATATCATTTCTCACTGTTCCTCTTGAAGGCGGAAGAGCCTCAGACAAATTTTCCAGATCTGCAGGATCATTGCATTTGCTGTCAAAATCGCCCGAGTCAATGCAAGGCGAAGAAGAGTTTAAAGTATAGTTCAGTGTGTCATAGTCTGGATATGCATTTACGTTCCCTGTCCCCTTATAGCCGCCCATGATATTGCAGTAACTTATATCCAGATTTCTGGCGATGATCTGAACATTGTTCCCCCCGTAATTTCCCCACAGTAAATTATTCCTGAATATGCCTTTGACGTTTCTGAATGCAACAACTCCACAAAAGTTACTCAATGCAGAGTTTGAAACTATTGAGTTGTTCTCTATCCTGAGAGGTTTATCGGAATTGCTGTTGATCCACATAGCTCCTCCGGCAAACTCCATTGCCCCGAAGTTTTCCGCAATAACATTGTTTGAATAGATTCCACCTGCATGATTCAATACAATTCCGCAACCGTATCTGGCGCTGTTGCGCAATATTAAATTATTGCTGACTGAAGGGCTTCCATCGCCTATTCTGATTCCTCCGCCGCCGGTGCTTACGACTCTTCCTGCTTCGGCTAAATTATCTCTGATAATATTGAACTGTATTACAGGAGAAGAAAACTGTACAAGAATTCCGCCACCTTCTCTGTAGATACCTGCACCGTGTTCATCATTCCAGCGTGTGCCTTTTCCTCCGGTAATCGTAAAGCCCTGAAGCACTGACGTTGAATCATGCCCGCCGGTTATGAGAACACAACTTGCTGTATCTTCATGAACCGGCAGACTGCCATTAAGTACTGTCTTCTCTATCAATGATAAATCGTTAGCTTCGAAGAACCTGCTTGTAACTGTGATGTTCTTCTTTCTGAAGTTAATGTTTTCAAAATAAATGCCGGGATCAACAAGAACTGTATCTCCGTTATTGCAGTCGTTAATCGCACTCTGTATGCCGGGATATTCAGAAGGAACAATCCTCACAGCGGATATCGCATCAATGCAATTGAAGATTGAGAGTAACATTGATAGACAAAGTAATTTCATAAAATTAGTTTGAATGTCGGAATTTCATTTCTATTCTTAGACAATGATTAAGTAGTTTTGTGACAGGACCTACCATAAAAAAATGCCCCGGGAGCTACCATGAACCCGGGGCATTTTGATTTGAATTGAGTAAACTCACTTTACAAGCATCATTGTCCTGACAACCATTTGACCGCCCGCAATAAAGCGATAGAAATATGAGCCTGACGGAAGGTCTGTACCTTCAAATCTTACGGAATAATTTCCCGCAGGTTGCATACCGCTGACGAGCATTTCAACTTGCCTGCCTAATCTGTCATAAACAACCAAAGAAACCTCAGAGCTTCTTCTGATCTCGTAATTGATAAGTGTAACCGGATTGAATGGATTTGGGAAGTTCTGTGACAGAGACATTTCTTCCGGCAAAAGATTTTCTGTGAGCGAACTGACCGATACTACGCTGTTTGCAATGACCTTGCTCAGCGGACCCCCGTATGCTCCGATGTCATTTCTGATTGTTCCGCGTGAAGGCCATTTTGCCTGAGAAGGATTTATCTGGTCTGCCGGATCATTATAGATCACACTGCTGTCGCCTTTATCAACACAAGGAGATGATGTTCGCAAGTAATAGTTTGTTGTATCAAACAGCGGCTCTGAATTCATATTGCCTGCACCGGCATATCCTCCCTGAACATTGCAGTATGTTACTATCATTTGCGGTCCGGAAAACTGGTTTCCGTTTCCTCCTGTGTTGCCCCATACAATGTTGTTATTTAATGTCGTCAGTCCTAAAGAGTTATAAACTCCGGGAGAGCCGCCGGTTGCCGAGTTAAAAACAATCGTATTGTTAACCAACACACGCGGCCTTGAGAAAGTGTTATTCATCCATACACCCGCGCCTGCGCCGAACTGTGATGAGCCATAGTTCTTCGCAATAACATTGTTCCTGTATTCGCCGCCTGTGTAGTTGAGCACAATACCTGCTCCATAGCGGCTGGTGTTGTTCATTACAATGTTATTAAAGAATCTGACATAACCGTCACCTATTCTCACACCTCCGCCGCCTGTGCTGTTGGCAATTCCGCCTGTGATGCACTGATTGTCGCGGATAAAATTATACTGAATGACCGGATTGCACAATGCAACAAGCAATCCGCCGCCTTCTCTGTAAAATCCGGCGAAGTGTTCGTCATTCCATATTGTGCCTTTACCTCCGGTAAGTGTGAATCCCTGAAGCACCGTTGTTGAATCCTGTTGTCCATTTATGATCACACAACTTGCCGAATCAGGATGAACCGGATTGCTTCCGTTGATGATAGTTGTCTGAATGAATGAGTAGTCATTGTTCTGGTAGAATCTGCTTGTAAGAACGATCTTCTTGTTCCGGAAATTAACATTCTCCAGGTAAGTACCGGGTTGCACAAGAACCGTATCTCCGTTGTTGCATGCAAGTATTGCGCTTTGTATGGTCTGATACTCTGACGGAACATTCCTGACGAGAGCGTTTGCAGTTGCGCTGAATGCAAAGACAGAAGCACAGATGAGTTTTAGTATTTTCATGTTTGTAGAATTTGATTAGCTGTTTTTATTGCTTAGACAAATCCGGTTTTGATCTGTGACAACTTCAAAGAAAAAATGCCGAACGATTGTTTCATTGTCAGATCAGAATCAGTTCTCAAATCACAAGACCCGCAAGCAATTAACTTATTGCAGGATTGGAAATACATAAAGAGCAAAACTTTAGGTTCAGTTTATACTCAGATCAAACAGCGATCTGAAATCTTTGCTTGAAACAATTTCCATTATTGACTTTGCAAAGTCAGGTGAGTTGACAAATCTGTGATCGCGAAAAAGTTTAACAGTCTTGTTCTCGTACATATCATCAAGTTCTGCTGATTTTTGCGGAGCGGCGATTTCAATTCTTCGGAGATGACTCCTCGTAAACACGAGGTTTTTGGGATCAACATGTCCCGCATCGATCATGAGTTTAGTCTTTTTATTACAATGACACGGATTGGTCTTATCCATAAGTCCGCACTTGTTTGTCATAAAATTAGCCAGCTGACGCCTTGCCCTTGAAAGTTTCTGTCTGAAGTTCACCTTGCTGATCTCAAGAATCTCACTGCCTATCTCATCATTCACGCCAAAAATATTTCCGAGAATGAATATAAGTCGTTGTTCCCTGTCAAGGCAAAGCAGCATTGCATTCATGCAGCCGATCTTCGTTTCTTCTATCAGCAAATCCACTTCAACTGGGACATTATCCTGATCAGGAAGTTCAGTATCTGGAGAGTTAATTATATCTGTACCGTATTTGTCAAACGAATAATACTCGAATTCCCTCTTTCGCTTCTTCATGTTTATAACATGATTGGTAACAATCCTGTATAGCCATGTTCTCAAACTGCTTTCCTGACGGAATGTTGACAGCTTGGTAATTATCTTTATAAGTGTTTCCTGTGTTACGTCTTCGGCATCAACGGGATCCCATACCATTTTGAGTGAGATATTGTAGATCCATGCCTGATGTCTTTTGACAAGAGCTTCCAGGCTCTTCTTATTTCCGGCAACTGCTTCGGCAACAAGCTGTTTGTCTTCGAGATCACTTTCATCTTTTTCTATAAACGGATTGGTCATATTGATTTCTCCCTAAAGTTGAGTTTTAACTCTTTGACATCAACGGGAACTGTTTGTGACAAGATGCAGATTAATTATTCTGATATTACGTAAATTCACAGCGATAGTTTTTATAAAGTCATAATTTCTCCGAATATTCTTAAGTACAGATTAAACTCATGTCCGTCCTTAATTGTCGTATATAAAATATCAACATTCTGTTCAATTTGTTCTCCGCATTTAATTAAAATCATATCCAGACAAACTTGACAAACTCTTCCAAAAGAAGAAGTTCATATTTATTAAGATGTGATTTCTCTAATTTTCATAAATGAAATGAATATTACTAACCTAAAGCAAGGGGTACTCTAATGATCTACCTTTACAGATCGACCATCCTCGCATTAATTTTCTTCTCTATTCCGCTTTTTTCGTTTGCTCAATGGACACAAACTTCACAGGGCATGAATCACGGAGATGTAAGATGCATTGTGGAGAGTGGAAACAACGTACTTGCCGGAACGAATCTTTACGGTGTCTATAAATCCGCAGACAACGGCAGTACATGGACACAGACACAGCTTAACAACAGAACCATATATTCAATGGTTATTGCAGGTCAGAAGATTTATGCAGGAACAAGCCTTTACGGTCTTTACATTTCCTCCGACAATGGATCAAGCTGGAGTCAAACATCACTGAATTCACAAATTGTTTCAGCCATACTCGTAAGCGGAACGAGAATATTTGCCGGCACAAGTGCAGGACTTTACTTGTCAACTGATGATGGAGTTACCTGGAACTTGACTGCTTTGAATAACCGTGAAGTGTATTCACTTAATCTTAGCGGCGGAAACCTGTTTGCAGGAACAAGCGGATTCGGGGTTTATGCATCAACAGACAATGGTACTACATGGACTCAGACTTCATTCAACAACAGGGATGTATTCTCTCTTGCCTCCTCCGGAAGCTACGTTTATGCAGGCACGAACAATAACGGCATCTACTATTCATCCAATAACGGTCAGAACTGGGCGCAGTCTGCATTTAACAGTTCTATCATTTACTACATGACTTCAGCGGGACAGTATATCTATGCAGGAACCAATGCAGGCTTGTACAGAGCTGATCAATCACAAACTAATTTCTCTCTATATTCTTTGAATGGACAACAGGTAAGATGTATGAGCATAATCGGAAATTCGTTCTATGCAGGTTTGCCGGATGGTTTAAGATTTTCCTCAAACGCTGGGTCAAGCTGGACAATGAGTGAACTTCATAATACATCTGTATTCTCTTTTCTGAATCAGTCCGGAACATTGTTTGCCGGAACAGGCGGATTTGGTGTTTACAAAAGTACTAACGCAGGTGTAAATTGGACTTCAACATCACTCGACAACCGTAATGTACCATGCTTATCTGCCGCCGGAAATTCTATATATGCCGGAACTGACAACGGGGTTTATATCTCTTCAAACTCGGGAGCAACGTGGAGCCAGTCTGCTTTCGACAATGAAGTAATATATTCTCTTGCAATCGATGGCAACACAATTTATGCCGGCGGGGGTTATGCATTTCACTTGTCAACAAACGGCGGCACAAACTGGTCGCAAACTTCTTTTCAGGAAATTTGCCTTGCTCTGGTGCTGAACGGAAGCAGATTATATGCCGGAACATATAACGGAGTATTTTATTCAACTAACGGAGCTTCCAGCTGGGAACCTACCTCATTAAATGGCGAGTCCGTAAGAGCATTGATAGTAAGCGGAAATACTTTGATTGCGGGAACAGATTTCAGCGGAGTTTATGTATCGACAAACAGCGGAACCAACTGGACACATACATCACTCGATACGGTGAGTATTTACTCGTTAGCTCTTGAGGGCAATCATATATGTGCTGGTACATATGAATACGGAGTATTCGTTTCTCATGATAACGGACAAAACTGGATACAACGCAATGAAGGAATGGGAAGTCAAAGCATAGGTGCTTTGATGATATCGAGCGGATTCCTTTATTCAGGAACCGAAGCAAATGCAATGTGGAAGAGAAGCATGTCGCAAATAATTGGAATTAGTCAGTTAAGTTCTGAAGTTCCAGCTGCATTCAGTTTGAAACAGAACTATCCAAACCCATTTAATCCAAACACAAAGATCAGATATGAACTCACAAGTTCAGAGTTTGTGAAGCTTTCTGTGTTTGATATTACAGGGCGTTTAGTGGACTTGTTAGTAAATGCTTCTCAACAACCCGGAACCTATGAAGTTGATTTTGATGGCGCAGGACTAAACAGCGGCATTTATTTCTATCGGCTTGAAACTCCGGGAAAATCTGAAACCAGAAAAATGACATTGTTAAAATAATTCTATACAAAAATGAAAAAGCTAATCCCGTTTTTTTTGTTTTCCATATTCATCTTCACAGATGCCGGTGCCCAATTGACTCAGAGCAATTTCATAAGCGTAGTAACTCCACAGTACATGTGTTCCGGAGGTTCTACCAGACTACCTTATGTTTACCGGGCAAGCGTTACAGGTCTTTTGCCAAACACTAAGTACAGATACTATTCTCAGGCATGCCGTTATACTGACTTTGGCAGCGGTAACTCAGGTGCAGGAAATCCAATTTTCATCAACGGTTCCAACTTCAGATATACTACATCAACTTCCTTGTCAACACCGGGAGGCTATGACTCACTGACAACTGATTCACAGGGAAATTATACAGGTTGGTTTGGATTTGTTCACTCCGGCAATGCAAGATTTACTGCAGGTAATTATGTGTACCCAAGCATAACGCTTGACAGTGTAGGAAGCGGGAGCACTTTTCGCAGATATGCGTTGAATGATTCAATACTTGTTCTGCAGTTTGCAGATTCAGCAAATGCAATTTCCGGAACGGGCTTATACGGGATCTCGCTTGCTACTGCAAAGAACATTGTAACCTTGTATGACAATGTAAATAATACCGGAAGACCACTTGCCATGGCAATCGTTGAAAGCGAAGGCATTGACGCATCTGCAATGCCTTCACTTGTGCCGTATTACGTTGACAGTGTTGATGCACGGAATGGAAGATGGGGAACGGTAATACCGAATTTGCTTTCAACCGGTGTGCGAAGAATTAATGTGCACAGACTGGCTGATGCGACTATAGCCAGCTTCAATACAGATGCGGATGGAATCTGGCCAAGCGGAGTAAGTACTGTAAATCCTTCCGGCGGATCCGCAACCCCAGTCAGATTAACTCAGCAGGATATTCAACTTTCTGTTTCTAATACCGGAATGAATCCTGACGGATTCAGATTGGAGCAAAACTTTCCAAATCCTTTCAATCCATCTACAACCATTGGATTTGCAATTGCATCAAGCGGTACTGTTAGAATCAGATTGTTCAATACATTGGGAAAGGAAGTCTCAGTGCTTGTTTCAGAGGAAATGCAAACCGGAACTTATGAAGTGAGATTTGACGCATCCGGACTTAACTCGGGTGTTTACTTCTATACTCTTGACTTTTCAGGAAACAACGGTGCTATATATTCTGAAAGCAGGAAGTTAATTCTTGCAAAGTAAGAATGTCTGATCTCAGTTAGGGTAATAAATAACTTTTAAAAAAAAGAGCCGGCAGTGAATAAATAACTGCCGGCTTTCTGTTTCTATAATCTTTAACAAGCCGTTGCTATTTCGTCAGGATCATCCTCAAAGTCTTGCTGAATTCACCGGATGTCATCTTGTAAAAATAAACTCCCGAGGAAACTGCTGCTCTGCTGTTATCTCTTGCATCCCAGACCGCAGTATGCTGGCCTGCATCCTGCTTAAGATTATTCACAATTGTTCTGACTTCATTTCCAAGTATGTCATATATCTTGATGGTAACATTAGAAGCTCTTGGCAATGAGTAGGTGATATTTGTTACCGGATTGAACGGGTTAGGATAATTCTGAGACATTTCAAAATCAACAGGAACCTCGCTCTGAACTTCCTCTACACCAACCAGTCCGGGATAGTCAAATCCGTATCGCAGAACTCTCACTACTTCTACGCCGGGCGAATAATTCCAGACAACAACCCCCGTAGAATCCACTTCCCATAATTTCCTGTCAGTTGATTCTGCCAGCATAGTATTTCCGTTAGGCAATCTCTGACAACCGCCAAGATGCGTGGAATAAAATCCGGATGCGGCATAAGTCCAAAACGGTGATACAGGACCATAAGCCGTTCCGGGAGTATAGGAATAGAATCCGGCACTGTCTGTTGGAGGAACGATCTCAACTACATGAGATGCATTTGTACCTTCTCTGTTATTGAATGCCATAATATGTCCGCCGCCCGGTACGCTGTCAGGTATCCATGTACTGCTGTGAACAACATTGAAAACCTGTGAACCAGGTGCTCTGTAATTTGAAGGCCTTCCCCATCGGTAAAGTATGTCGCCGCCCTTGCCATATCTTCCTCCTGTATGTCCTGCAGCTTCGGCAGTTGTTGTGCTGTGATCGATCACATAAACTTCATCAAGTTCATGAGAAGAAATAACAATCTGATCAAGTTCTTGATTGTAGCTGATCCCGTTGATGTGCATCCAGTCGCCTGAACCGGCGCTGCCGACATTTATATCAAGCAACTCGGGATGATTTGCAACTACTCCGTAGTTTGCTTTCGTAGGATCATGATCCTGAATCAGATGATCCCAGAAATGCCATTTCCAAACAATCGTACCGCCGTTAGTTCCGGATGGTTGAACCTCTATCAGATGATCCGGCCAGATAACAGCGCTGTGATTCAGTCCTGCAGCAACTGCTTCTGCAGCGGTCTTTACTTCCCATGCAATCAACAGAACATTGCCGTTTGGCATCGGACAAATGTCGTGATGTGTTCGGTAAGTGTTACTGCTGTATGTGTATTCCCACAGCAGAGTTCCTTCCCATGAATATTTCTGAACAATACCGGCAGCTGCGCCGCCGTTGATATTCGAATTTGTCGATAAAGCCGGTCTCATAAGATCGCCGTTTCTAAGAAGATAAACCGAATAACCGCCGCTGCGAGTGTGAGTCCATGTCTTAACAACAGTATTGTTAAGATCAATCAGATTCGTTCTTGTACTGCTTGCAGTGTAAAGCGTGTAACCTGGATACGGCTGAGCTTCTGCCCTGGTTGTGATGATCACTGAGATCAGCAACAGAATAGATTTCACAATCAGATAATGATTTTTCTTCATGCCTTGACGTTTTTTTTATTAGCGTAGTTTATTTTCTTAAATTTTTGAGTTTTTAAAAATTCTAACATTTCCACATTAAGTGAAACCTTCAAATAAAAGTTATGGAGTAACTCTTCCCACGAAATTATATGCATTGTTATCAGTTACCGAAGCATCTGAAGCATCGACCGTATTGTCACCGGTAACATCTGCCCGCACATAACCGGATTCAAAGTTAAATGCATCGTTATCAATAATAGAAAGATCAGCAGCATCAACGGCTCCATCTTTATTTACATCCCCGCTGTAAATTGCATACCTGATAGGGGAATTGTCAATGATTACCTGATTGCTTCCGAATGCCTGCGAAGCCGAAGTTGTGAAATCAAAATTATTTGTGCCGCCAACTGTCATGCTAACCGGTGCATTGCTCCATGTTTCAACGCTGTTCCTGTGCTTAAATGAAATGTAGTAACTGCCGGCTGCTGCCCTGCCTAAGCTGAACAATCCCGTGAAAGTATTTGCATTGACCAATGTCTTGGCCGAATCTACAATGGCATGAGGCGAAGCAGCATTTCTCAGAAAGACAGTTGCCGTATCTGACATTCTCATGTTGTGGAAATTCCCATCATAGAATCCCTCCATTATTGCCGTTACATTTAAATTAATAACAAGCGCAGAGAGTCCCGGATAATCGAAGCCATATCTTAAAACTCTTACAATCTCACCTCCGGGTGAGTAATTCCAAACTGTAGAGCCGGCTGAATTAATTTCAAACAGATTACCGCTTGTGGATTCGGAGATGATAGTGTTACCGTTAGGGAGTCTTTGACATCCTCCCAAATGATTTGAATAGAAACCGCTTGCAGAATAAGTCCACAATGGAGAAGCCGGGCCATATGCAGTTCCCGGTGAATAAGAATAAAACCCTGCACTGTCAGTAGGAGGAACAATCTCAACTACATGAGAAGCATTTGTTCCTTCTCTGTTATTGAATGCCATTATGTGGCCCCCACCGGGTACACTGTCCGGAATCCATACACTGCTGTGCACAACATTAAAAACCTGTGAACCCGGTGCTCTGTAATTTGAAGGTCTCCCCCATCTGTACAAAATATCTCCTCCCTTTCCGTATCTGCCTCCGGTGTGTCCTGCCGCTTCGGCAGTTGTTGTGCTGTGATCGATCACATAAACTTCATCAAGTTCATGCGAGGATATCACGATTTGATCCAGAGCTTCATTATAACTGATCCCGTTGATGTGCATCCAGTCACCGGAACCGGCGCTTCCAACATTTATGTCAAGCAATTCAGGATGATTGCCTACTACTCCGTAGTTTGCTTTTGTGGCATCAAAGTCCTGAATCAGATGATCCCAAAAATGCCACTTCCATACAATGGTACCACCGTTTGAACCTGACGGCTGAACTTCGATCAGATGATCGGGCCAAATCACAGCACTGTGATTCAGCCCCGCGGCAACTGCCTGCGCAGCTGTTTTAACTTCCCAGGCAATCAGCAGCACATTACCGTTTGGCATAGGACAAATGTCGTGATGTGTTCGGTAAGTGTTACTGCTGTATGTGTATTCCCACAGCAGAGTTCCTTCCCATGAATATTTCTGAACAATACCGGCAGCTGCGCCACCGTTGATATTCGAATTTGTCGATAAAGCCGGTCTCATCAGATCACCGTTCCTTAGAAGATAAACAGAGTAGCCTCCGCTTCGTGTGTGAGTCCAGAATTTCACAACCTGATTGCTTAGATTCATCAGGTTTGTTCTTGTTGAATTTGCAGTATAAAGCGTGTAGCCGGGATATGGCTGCGAGTAAACTTCTCCGAACATGCTCATTAAAAACATTATCAGAATCAATCCGGTTTTGTGAAAACTCTTCATCCTTGTTTGGATATTTATTGTTTAAACAGTTCACTATTTGAGTAAAATCAATTTCCTGGTTACAGCTCCTTCTCCGACAGAAAGTTTCATGAAGTACATTCCCGCAGGCATTAAGTTTCCGTTAAGGTCTGAACCATTCCACTCAAGCGAGAAGAATCCGGGATTACGCAACTCATTATTCACGAGTGTTGTGACTGCTCTTCCCAGTGCGTCGTAAATAACAAGTGTTACATTATCCTGCTTAGTAAGTGAGTATTCTATTTTTGTAGATGGATTGAACGGATTTGGATAGTTCTGATACAGTTCGAAAGAATTAACGACCTGTTCAGCATTGTTCTCTATGCCTACACTACAATCAATTCCAAGTGCGTTGAGCTGTGATTGAATGCTGGATCTCCTGAGAGTTATATAGGATTTCACGCCGGGAATTCTTCTGCCTGAAACTGTGATATCGCTGATCACATTTGTTTCAAACTGCTGATTGGTAAACATCTTTCTCTGATCTTCATAAACATAAGGTCTGATGAGATTTACAAGACTGTCAATCTTCGGATAGAGTACTGCCGTAGTAAAATTGGTGTAATAAACGCGGCACATTGCAAGAAGATATTGCTGCTTCAATTCAGGGGTGTTGATAATCCTTGAGAACAAAGGTCTTCCGGTGTCACTGCTCACATAAGTTACCGGAAGTGATTCAATGTTCAGCGGTCCGCCCGGCAATGCTCCAATGCTTAAACTTGCATCCCAGACGATCCAATCTACTTTATAGGTTGGAGGTTTGAAATAGATGTAGAAATTTCTTCCGCTGAAAATATAAGAGTCCAGATTTCCCAGCACATTGTCTATAGCCATAATCTTGTAATACGGATCCATATTCATTTGTGCGGGCAATGCAGTAGCAACATCGTTTGTATGATTAAGCGTGTCGATGAATCTGAGAAGTTTCTTCCATGGTCCTGTTGTCAGATTGGATTTGAGCTCGTAATGATCATAATACAGAGCAGAGTCTGCACCAAGCCATCTGAAATCAGAGTAAATGTCACCGCCGGTTCCGATTGCATCAACAGCTTTGAAATAATCTCCTGTATCATCTCCGAATCTCGATTCGAGAAAATCCTTATTCACATGTTCTACAAGAGAATAAAAGGCAAACAAAGTATCATTAATAGACATTCTGACAAAATTTCCCCTCGGAGCTGCAACATTGTTCGTCTGGCAAAAATCGAGATGCAGTTTTTCTCTAATAAAGCTCGGATCGTTCCAGAAGTTATTGAGATGAACTCCCTTTAGTCCGTTCCATTTCTGACCGCTGACATACTCATCAAAACTCAGCCGAAATGCCTTCTTGTTGTTTGGATGCGTAAATGAAGAATTGCCTTTGAGCCTTATTCCGACATTGTTGAATGTTACACCGTTTGCAATGACCGTTGCTGAAATGTATTGCTCAAGACCCTGATTGTAATAGTAAATAAGAGAATCCCAGTAATTTGGCTGAGAGAATCTTATGTTGATTGTATGAACTTTGTAGGTTGAAAAGAGACTGTCGCCGTCTGCTGAACGTACTTCGTTTGCTGAGATGAGGCAAAAAGAGCATGTTATTAGCAATTGCACGAGAAACAAGGTGCAGTACTTCTTGATCATGTCTGTTAAATTTTTGTTAAATTAGCTTTTTGACTTGAGAATTTGAATACAATATAAGCTAAATATTGTATTCGACAATTTCCGGTTGAGAAAAGTTTAATTAAGTGCGGAGATAAAACTGCAGTCGATGTTGAGAGATTTCTTAATTCTTTATGATGGAAAGATGAAGAGTATAAAAAATGCCGCCCCTTTTCAAAGAGGCGACAAAATGTACTTTACAAAAAATCACTTATAGCAGATTCATTACGGAGTGATCCGGCCAACAAAATTGTAAGCATTATTATCTGCCAGCGAATAATCTGATGCATCCGCAAAGCTGTCCCCATTCAGATCTGTCGATATATAGCCCGATGCAAATGTGAATGCATCATTATCGATGAGTCCCAGATCTGATGCATCAATAGTTCCATCCTGCGTAACGTCTCCGCTGTATGTTCCAAACTTCACCGGAGATCCATCTATCTGAACTATGTTGCTCCCGTATGCCTGTGAGACAGAATTTGTGAAATCATAAGAAGCGACTCCGGATGTAAATTGAACACCGACAGAACTCCATGTTTCAATGCTGTTCCTGTGTTTCAGAACCAAGTAGTAAGGTGTTCCACTCACTGCATTAGGTAATATGAATGATCCGTTTCCGGAAGTGTTCAGAGTGCTTCTGGAAACATCAAGAGCAGCAAAGGGTGATACTGATTGATTGATCTGAAGCATAAATGTATCCTGAACCATAAGATTAGATGATGAGTTGTAAAGCCCTTCCACCAAAGCTGTCAGATCCAGCCTGTATAATTGAGCAAAATCAACTATGCCGACATCTCGCCTGAGCAAAGTAGTAGTATTTGTTCCGTTCTGCCACACTCCGTCATTATCCCTGAATACTTCTGCAATCGAATTGTCGGCATTTCGTATTTCGATTCTTCTCAATCCGTTGGAATTGTTTTCACCAATCGGGATCACGCCGGCAAAGTCGCCGATGGAACTTGTTCCGCTTTGAATGTACACATCATTTACAGATGAAGGCAGTTCAGTTTGCGAAGTATTGGTTGCACTTGTTGTCCTAATTTGGTAAGCAGACATAGGATCACCAGCACCGGATGTATCGTTAAAATAAATTACATACTTACCGGAATAGCCCGAGAATCCGGTGCCCAAAATGAAAGCTCCGTCATCAGTTGTGGCAGCGGTTCTTGCAGTAACCGGTATATCCAGCGCCACGAATGACTTAGTACTGATGAATGCCGGATCACCTGTAAAACTTCCGCCTGACAAAGTATATCCGACTCTGATGTTATGAACCTGACCTGCATTGAATCTTGCACTGTTGCCTGTTGGCTGAAGAAATGACCAGAACGGTCCACTGTCACCGTTTGCATCTGTTGTGAAAGTAGCTGTGTCTCTCTGTCCGGAAAATGCATTTCGATTCTTATTCCACACATTTCCTGCTCCGTAAACCGTTGCCGCATCAGTTGTTAGTCCAATGCCAATTTGGACATCGTAAGTAGTATTCGGAGTCAGTCCCTGTATCTGCAGGCAAACAGCAAATGGTGTCCTTGAATTGTTTGTTCCGCTTGCTGATTTGCTTCCGATGTACTTTGGAACGACATGTTCAATCATGACCGGGATAGATGCACTGTTTTTGTAACTCAATGAACCGGTTGCTCTGAGAGATGAACCTATATCAGTCATGTGAAAAGCCAGAAGCCATGCTCAAGCCGTAAGAAATGATTTCATGATTATGAAATTTAAAGTTTTTGTTGACAAAACTAACAAGATTAACCTGCTATAACAATTTATAACAGCCAATGTTAGATTTCTTAACATTGGAAAAGGTTTAATTCAACTTAGTGTTTCTAGAATTCAGGCAGTGATTCCTTGGTTATTATCAAATTTAATTAAAGGTATTAGAGAACTATTTAGTGATAGATTGAATAAGGATTTTGGTTCTAATTGGAAAGTGAGGCGATGTCAAACGTGTGGTCTTGAAGAATTACTTTATCGGAAGAATTTCTGAAGTTCAATTTTCAATCTCTCCAAATCAACTTTCTCTATAGCGTGAACAGTATCCGGCATCACTATCATTCTTCCGTTTTTCAGTTGTCTGTAAGCTTTCTCTGTTTCGGAAAAACTCACCATGTTATCCCTGTCACCGACGGCAACAGCAACTTCATTCTCAATCTGTTCCATATCTTCCGGTGTCAGTTCATTTTGTTTACCCAGGGTAAGCATCATCTCTGCAGTTTTCTCAAGCACTTTCTTCCAATCTTCCGGAGCATGTCTTTCGGCAAGTGATTTTGCAAAGGCGGGGATCTTTTTTTCTATTTTGCCCGCATCAAGCAACTTCACTTCATGTGCAGAAGATTCCTCATTCCAGTCAAACTTGGTGCCGAGTGTAAATATTCTGCCGATGAGTCCGGGATAGTGCGATGCTGCATACAATGCAACATAACCGCCCATGCTGTAACCGAATACATCACACGGACCTATGCGGGTTTTTTCAATGAGTGATTTAAGCTCGCCTGCAAAAAGTTTTATGCTGTATGATTCTTCAGGTAAGGGCTTCCCTCCGTGACCGGAAAAATTATAGAGTATTACTCTGAATTTGTCTTCGAGTCTTTTTGCGATCTGCTCAAGCTGAACAGATGAGCCGAGTGCGCCGTGAAGTATCAGCAGATTGGATTTCAAAATTGGTGTAAATGAATAACTTGATGCCGTTAGTAGTGTTATTCACAAATGAAAAAGAATAATCAATCTCAGCGTGATTAAGCTACTTTGATATAAGCAACCTCTGTTTCCTTTGAAGGAAGTTCCTTATCTTTGCTTTCGGTTAGATGTAATTGGAGTGCTTCTTCAAGAAGTTTCAAAGTTTCTTGCTTTGTCTTAGCAGCTGCAATACATCCCGGTACATCAGGTAAATAAGCACTGTATCCGTTGCCATACTTTTTTATAATTGCCAAATATTCCATTTTATTTATTTTGATTGTTTTTGGGTATTACAATTTGCGCTTGCTTCAAAATGCTGTTTAGGATTTCAGGGTGTAGATCTGAGCCCGGCTTTCCTGCTATTGTCACTGCACCCTTCTTTACCTTATGTCTATACTTTCTATGGCTTCCTTTGGAATGAACATAGTACCATCCATCATTCTCGACTAACTTAATAACATCTCTGATCTTCATCATCAAATCCTCAATAATTTACCGGTAGAAATTAGGAAAAATCTTATACGAACTCAAGATTAATCTCACGAATATTCAATATTCGGATTCAATGACCAATTTCAATGCTGCAGTTTATTCTATAGTGATCTCCCTTTCAAACTCTTCCTGTTTCTGATTATGCAATTTCCAGAATGCTTCGGCTACAACATCAGGCGAGAATCGCGTTTCAGGTTTAACGAATCCGCAGATTGTAACTGTTGCAACGTGAATGTTCTTCGGTTTAAGTTCAGCATATAAACTGAAACAAAGATTTCTCAATGCCGCCTTTCCCAAAGCCAGCGATGAAAATTTGGGAATTGGCTCAAATGCCATACCTCCGCCTGTGAAAAGAATTGATCCGGCATTCTTCTCAAGCATTTTGGGTATTACACACTGAGCAGATACAAGCGCTCCTCCAACATTGGTTCTAAAGTCCTCAAGCATATGCTGATACGTTAATCCGGTCGGTGGACAATCCCTGTAAGTAAATGCATTGTAAAGCAAAACATCGGTAGCTCCGATGTTTTCTTGTATCCTGTCGAATGCCATTGTCAGAGAGTTTTCATTCCCTGCATCGCCTTCAATAGAAAACGATTCTATGTTATCATTTGCAAGAAGTTTTCGATATGTTTCGTGTCTCATTGTATTGCGACCTATCATTGCAATTCTGTATCCTTCCAGGCCGAATTTTTTTGCAGTTGCATGGCTGTTGCCCGGACCCATGCCGACGATTGTCATCAGTTTTTTACTCATTGTTATATTATAATTTGTAAAGTTCCTTTCGTCTGTCCTCAAAAAGGTTGTTGCTTCCGGTTACTTTCTTGTTCAACGCGAGAGAAGGATCAATCTCAACTATGGCAATTGTTTGCACAACATCGTCAAGCTCAATGAGATATTCTCCCTTAGGAGAAACCATCACACTCTGACCGGTGAAGGAGAGTTCATTTCCGTTGCTCGTTTCAGTACCTGTCCTGTTCGCCGTGATTGTAAACACTCTGTTCTCAACCGCCCGCGTGAACATCGCCCTCTGACAATATGAAAGCACAAGATTCGACGGATGACAAATTATCTGCGCACCTTTGAGCGCAAGCGTTCGTGCCGTTTCCGGAAAGAACCAGTCAAAGCAGATCATCATTCCGATCTTTACATTTCCGAAACTTCCCTCTATCTCAAAGACTTCCGGTGATTCGCTTCCGGGTGTGAACCATTTCTTTTCGGTATCAAACAAGTGGATCTTTCTGTATGCGTGAACTTCGCCTGAAGGACAAACAAGAACGGATGTGTTGTAATAGTTTTCATCAGACTTTTCGCAAACCCCTGAAACAATAAACGAGTTCTTTCGTTTCGATATCTCCTTCAGCGAGTTTACGAAAATACCATCGTTAAGATCTTCTGAACTTTTCCTTATCTCATCTTTTGAACCGAAGTGATAACCTGAGTTTGCCAGTTCAGGTATAACAACAAGGTCGAACTCTGCCGGTTCAAGCATTTCGGCAATCTTCTTAATATTTGTTTCCGGCTTTCCAAACTCCGGTCTGAATTGCAATAATCCTGTTCTCATTTTTCCTTGATTGCTTTGAAACAAATGAACCACGGCTTTGTTGAAAGTGTCTCGTAACTGTCAGGATAAAGTTCTTTGCATTCTTCAATTGGCCTCGGCTCGAGAAGTTCCGAGAATCTGAAATCTGTTTCCTTCAATACTCCGAACACATGTGACAGCGGTCGTCTGTAATACTTCATCTTGATATTGAATGCCGGCCATTCATCTTCAATCAGTTGTGTATCATAGTAACTTCCCTCGGGGTGATTGGCAAACTCCATGAACGGATGATGTATTGAAAAAACAAGTTCGCCTTTAACCCTGAGTATTCTGTTAAATTCATTGAACACCAGCCGCCAGTCGCGAATGTAATGCAGCACCATTGAACTTACTATAACATCAAACTCTTCTTCCTTAAAGAACGTCATCTCTTTATTCATATTTGCATTCATAACCCGCACATTCTTTCCTACACGATTCCTCACATATGTCAGCATCTCGTCACTGTAATCAATTGCCGTGACTTTTGCTCCCTTCTCAACAAGCCATTCGGTATATGCTCCCGGACCGCAACCGGCATCAAGCACAGTCTTCCCGCTTACATCCGGCAATAATGAAAGTGTTGCAGGGCGTTCATACAGAGCATTGTGAGCATTATATTCTATCTTCTCCGCATAACTTTTTGCAAAGCTCTTATCGTTGTAAATGTCATGAGATAAATTTTCAAGATCGTAATGCGTTTTTTCAGCAGTTTTTTTTGGCATGAGACAATATAAATAATTTAGTAAATGATTTAAGTCTTTAACTGTTACTATTTACGGGATCAGCCTTAGAAACATTCAATTAAATCTTGTAATAGAAATCAATGAAATATTCCTCCAGCAGATCCGCATTCTTGTATCTGCCCATATAAACATCAGTTCCAAAATTCTCAGCATCGGTCAGATAACTTCCGGATTTTGAGATCAGAAAACCGATAATAAATTCCTTTTCCTTTCCATTAAGATTTCTATCGCTCCTTACTATTCTTGCAAAAAGTGAAACGGGTATCTTGCCTTCGATCCCTTTGATGTCAGGTTTCTCGATCCCCAATAACATTTTCAAATTCTTTAAGTATACTTCTTCCTTTATTACCGCCTGCAAAGTCTTATCACTCAATTTATCTAATCCAATAAATTCCCTCATCGTTTTACTTGCCTCGTAGTTTCCTTTTGATTTTCCGTTGATAGTTTCTGATATAAGTACGCATGACTTGAGCTGTTTGCTCGTCCACTTTCCTTTTACGATAACAAGCTTTTCATCTTTTCCTGCATCCTGAAGCAAAGAGTTCTTCTTGAGTTTTGATCGGAGAGTTTTCTGTTCAGCAACAGAAAGGCTTCTCCAGTCATATAATTTCTTAACTTCAAAATAACCGAATATGTAATAGCCTGATTCTTCAGGATATGATATCATCTTTCCGTCGAAACAGAAAAGAAGCAGATCATCTCTTTCAAGTGAAAGCAATTCAGGATGCTTTGCAGTATCCTGTATAACGTATGAGAACGTTTCAAACTCCGGATTAAGGATTACTTTCTTATTTAAGATACTCTTTGAAACATAGTCCTCAAGTTCGAGATGTTTGTAGGTTCTTTTCTCCTTATGATTCTTCCTGTCTTTGAAATGATCCGGAATATATCTGTATGAGAGATCTCCCCAAACAGGAGACTGCACTCCGCTTCGGCTTTCAATACCTGCTCTGACAAGTAATGCTTTCATAATTATATTGTTCTAGTTTAAGAATTATACTCCACTTATGATCCGATTATTGTTGACCGGATTATTGCTTTACAAGATCTTCATTCGCTGCCAGTTCCTTCATCACACTTTCAACTTCTTCCAATCTATCGGCGTCCGAACTTCCCTTTAGGCCGACCTCAACTACAAGTCTTTCCTTCTCCGGAGCAATGTTATACTTTCTTGATTTGTCATTCGACAATCTGTCTATCAAAAGTTGAAAGAATGAACTTTCGAATATTCTGTGATCCTTGTCAGAAGGAAATTCCAGCACAAGCGTCCTTCCTCTGATAGCAACCTTCTCAAATCCGAGTTCCGTTGCCTTAAGCTTAAGTCGTATGATCCTGATAAGATTCTCCACATCATCAAGATACTCTCCGAATCTGTCCTTCATTTCTTTTGCAATTTCGTCGAGCTCTTCCAAGGTACTCAGTTCGTACAATCTTCTGTAAAGATTCAAACGCTCTGTATCATTTGCAACATAATCCTTTGGTATCAATGCATTGAGATCATTCTCAATCACCGTACTCTTTGCCTCCATTTTCTTTTCGATTGTCTCGTTCATCTTCTTGAGGGAAAGTTCGTTCTCAAACAAATCTTTGAACTCATTCTCTTTTAGTTCAAGCACGGCTTCTTCTATTATGCTGATATACATGTCAAATCCGATCTCCTGTATGAATCCACTTTGCTCTTTGCCAAGAAGATTTCCGACTCCGCGAATTTCCATATCGCGCATTGCAAGATTGAATCCCGAACCAAGTTCCGTAAACTCCTCTATTGCCTGCAATCTTCTCACAGCGGTCTTTGTAAGCTTTGCATCCGGCGGCGCGATAAGGTATGCATACGCCTGAGCATCACTTCTGCCGACTCTGCCGCGCAACTGATAAAGCTCCGCTAGTCCGTACATGTCCGCATTGTTTATGATGATCGTGTTCACATTCGGAATATCAAGTCCTGACTCGATGATCTTTGTGCAGAGCAGTACATTTAGTTTCTTTTCGATGAAGTTGATCACAATGTCTTCAAGCTCCTTGCCGTCCATTTGTCCGTGTGCAATTCCTATCTTCGATTCAGGCACATAGTTCTTTATAGTGTCGCCGAGCAAGTTCAGGTTCTTTATCTTATCATTCACAAAATAAACCTGACCACCACGGGATAATTCACTTCTGATAATAGTTGCAATGTTGCTCCAGTCAAGCTTTACGATCTCCGTAATGATGGGCTTCCTGTTCTTTGGCGGAGTGTTGATTACAGAGAGATCCCTTGCTCCGAGAAGTGAGAAGTTAAGTGTTCTCGGAATCGGCGTGGCAGTAAGAGTGAGTGTATCAACATTCGGGCTCAAAGCCCTCAGCTTCTCTTTTGCCTTTACGCCAAATCTCTGCTCTTCATCTATGATCAGAAGTCCGAGATTCTTGAACTTAATATCCTTCGACAAGATCCTGTGTGTGCCGATGAGTATGTTAAGTTTTCCGTCTGCAAGACGTGCGAGAATTTCTTTTTGCTCTTTCGAACTCCTTAGTCTTGTAATATTATCAACTTCCACTGCAAATGCAGTCAATCTGTCTCGGAAAGTATTGTAATGCTGAACTGCTAGAATAGTTGTCGGTACAAGTACTGCAACCTGTTTGTTATCCATCACTGCTTTGAATGCAGCTCGCAGCGCAACTTCTGTCTTTCCGAATCCAACATCACCGCACACCAGACGGTCCATAGGATTTTCTGATTCCATGTCTTCCTTTGCTTCCTGTGTTGCTCTGAACTGATCCGGCGTGTCCTCATACATGAAGTTTGCTTCAAGCTCCTTTTGCCAGTGTGTGTCAGAAGGGAACTTGTGGCCTACAGCAGATTTTCTTTTTGCATATAGTATTATCAGGTCGCGTGCAATGTCTTTGACCTGCTTCTTCGTTCTTGCTTTTGCCTTATCCCAGTCACCGCCGCCAAGCCGAGTCAGTGTAGGCTTGTGACCTTCGGATCCGGAATACTTTTTGATGAGGTTGATGCTGTTGAGATTGATGAAGAGTATGTCGTTGGAAAGATATGAAAGCTGAACAACTTCCTGCTGACTGTTGCCGACAGTGATCTTCTTCAATCCCGAATAAACTCCGATGCCGAAATCTCTGTGAACTATGTAATCTCCATACTGAAGCTCTTTCAGCTCGCTGAATGTAATGCCTTTGAACCTCTGCTTTCTCTTTCTGATTCTTTTGAAATATCTTCCGAAGATCTGATGCTCAGTATAGATGAGAAGTTTAGGTGTGCTCAGAATGAAACCGCTGTGAAGGGATTCTGCCAGAACGGTAAATTTCCCGCTTATCAACTGAGGCGGAAGATTGTTGTTTCCTTCAGATGTTGCATGATGGATCTCTTCATCTTTTGAGAAGACATTCTCATCTTCAAAGTCTTCGAGCAGCTCCTTAATTCTGCCTGCCTGATGAGTATCAGAGGCAAGTATGTATACATCATAACCTTCAGCAATTTTTTCAGAAAGATCCTTGTAGATTGCCCTGAGGTTTGAAAGAAAATCCGGTTGCGGCTTAGAATGGAAATTGATATTGACACCTTCTTTTTCAGTCAGAAGTTTGGCAAATGATGTCAGTCCGATCTGCTTGTATTTTGAGAGCTTCTCATGTGATTCTTCATCAATGACGCTGTTTGTGATTTCCGGCTCATCTATCAGAACAATTGTATCAGCAGGCAGGTAATCAACAAGGTCTTCCGTAAAACTTTCTTCAGTCAGATTGTCATTGTTTGAGATGTTGATGCCGAGCTTAACATGGTCAACTTCTCTGACCGACCTTTGCGAGTTGATGTCAAACTCCCTGATCGATTCGACAGTATCTCCGAAGAACTCTATTCTGACTGGGCTTTGCAGATTCTCTGCAAAGATGTCTATGATGCCGCCGCGGACTGAGAAATCTCCTTCCTGATCAACGAAATCAACACGGTTGAATCCTGACTTCTGCAGTTTGTCGATCAGCTCTTCGAAATCAATTGACTGATCCTTCTTCAGTTCAATCATCGAATCTTTGAACAGATCCTTCGACACAACTTTCTTCTTCAGCTCACCTGCGCTTGTAACAATGATGAAGTCGCCGGATTCCGCGAGATCGATAAGTATCTTTGAGTAAGGTTCTGATTCGGGAAGTTTCTGAGAGAATGCAGAGAGATTGACGTTTTCACAAAGCAGGTCAATGTCATCCTTTAGTTTGATTATTCGGTCATCATCATGCGAGATAACAAGAATCTTCTTCCTGCCATGTTCAAATATTGATGCGATTATGAATGCCTGAAGCGAACCGCTGACACCGGATAGTGTAAGACTTTCTTCTTTGGAGATTGATGATGCAAGTTTGTTGAAGCTCTCTGAGGCAAAAACAGCAGACCTGATTTTTCTGAATTCCGATATCATTTGGGTTCTCCGAATCCGTCATCGAAAAATTGGACCATCTCCTCGGCAAGCGCGGCTTCGTCATCTCCTTCGAAGCGAAGCATCAGCTTCGATCCCTGTTCGGCGGCAAGTGTCATGACACCGATTATGCTCTTGCCATTGACCTCGAATCCTTCGCGGGAGATATAGAAATCCGCATCATACTTTGCAGCGATCCTCACTATCGAAGATGCCGGCCTTGTATGCATCCCAGCTTTGTTAACTATTGTGACTTCTTTTGTGATCATCTAATTCAAACTTTGTTCGATCCCATCAAATTCATATGTGACACAGAGTTCCACGGAGTTACGCAGAGTTTATAATGAGTCTATAAAGAGAAATACAGAGTTAAGAGTGAACTTGATAACAGAACACTCAACAAAAGATTCATTCCAAAAAACAGTTTTTCACACGGATACCCGAAATTAGAAATTGTTTTCCATTTGATTATACATTCTTATCAATTAAACTTTGTTCCTATGAGTATTCAAGCAAACACAATTCAGAATAATCACTTAAAATCTATTTCCTGATCTGTCTCCCTTTTTCTTTTTACAGACTCTGTGGAACTCTGTGTAAACTCTGTTGATCTCCGTGTAAAACCTGTAGATCTCTGTATGAAATAAAATCAAATACTCCGGTTCATCAGCATTTCCGTCAGCCATTTTAGCCGCTCACGGCCAATGTTAGCCGGC
>CALEVL010000280.1 GCA_937924675.1 uncultured Ignavibacteria bacterium
TGGCCGTTCAATCAGGGAGCTTATGCGGATTCGATTGGAAAGCCCTATTTGATGGGCGATCAGACGATATTCTATTCCTACACAGACGGTTATCCCGAAGCTCATGGAAATAATGCCGGGAGTACCTCTCCATTGAAAGCGCAGATACTGCAAACCAACTGGTGTTACTTACGCGCTCCGGGAGACTTGTGGGCATTGAATGATATTGTCTTTACAGAGTTCAAGATAATCAACCGAAGCAACATGACCTGGAACAGGAGTTTTGTTTCAATCTACAGTGACGATGATTTAGGTGATTCAAATGATGATGCGATCGGTTGTGATACAAATCTGAATCTAACATTCACATATAATCATGATAACAATGACCCTCAGTATGGAATTGCTCCGCCTTCGGTGGGTACTATGATCCTGAGGGGACCTCTTGTTGATTCACCTGCGGATACAGCTACATATTTTGATCCACCCGGAAGCCGTAACAAAAGAGTGTTCCCCGGCAAGAGGATGCAGCTTATGTCATCAAGCAGTATGCATGCAAATGACCCGGTCGTTGGGGAGCCTTCAAATTACAGGGAAGCATACTGGATAATGCAGGGCATTAGAAGAAACTATACGCCTTGGATAAATCCGATAAACGGGCAGATCACAACTTATTCATTTTCTGGTGATCCCGAGATTGGTGGAGGATGGACTGAAACAAGCCTCGGTGACAGGCAGTTTCATCAATCTTCGGGTCCATTTGATCTGGATCCCGGGGATACAATGTCGTTTGTGATCGCGCAGATCATTGCGAGAGGTTCAAGCAACACAAACAGCGTATCATTGATGAAGAAATTTGCGAGGACAACACGGGAGTTTTTCAATGGGAATTTCGACGCTGAATTTAATGCGCCGAAACCGATTGTTACATCTCATTCCACCGGAAACGGTATAATATATTTGAATTGGAATGATTCATGTGAAAGAGTCTCTTTGCCAAATAAATTTTCGGGCGGCACATACAAGTTTCAGGGTTATAATATTTACCGTATCCGTCCGAACAATGTCAGTCCTTCAATAGCAGACACAATTCTAATTAAGACATTCGACATCAATGACGGTATAAAAGACATCCGGGACAGTGTCTATCTTGATGAATACCACGGCGTTGTTTACGGAGTTGTACAAAAAGGAAGTGACAACGGAATAGCTCGTTCGATCGAGTTGTCAAAAGATACGGTGAGCGGTAGTGACTTCAAGAACGGATCGGAATACAAGTTTGCCGTTTGCGCATACTATTACGATCCTTCCGGAGGATTGATGACATTCCCAAAATTGTTGTCATCATCAATATCAGAGAACATAATCAGAGTCATCCCACAGGCACTTTCACCTGAAACTCAGGTCAGTTACAGTATTGGTAATTCTATATTGACTGATCAGGGAGATTTGGGAATAACACCGACTGTTATAGATCCGATCAAATTAGTAAACGCTAAGTACAAAGGTGAAATAAGACTTGTCAATGGAGTATATAAATGGTCACTGATAAAAATGATGAATGAAGACACAGTGAATGTTTTCAGTAATCCAAAGAGTTTTACATCAGAACCCGATACAGCATTCACGTATGACGGCATGATGTTTTTTCAGAATGTGATAAGAGATTCCGGTGTTGTCAAAGACCCTTCCGTGGTCAATGGAATAAAGCATGCTCCGGGCAGAGGTTTTGATTATTATCCAAAAGAGAATATTTGGTTTGAAGGACCTGATACAATTGCACTCAAGACCGCAAAGGTTATTACAAACAGGCAATTTGAAAACAGGGCTATCGGAATTTCATTCCCTACTACTCTTACATTCAAGGGACTGCAAACGAAGATCGTTGCAAACGCTAATTCATTTTCCCCTGTGGCCGGACAGAATTCTATTCTAAGCGGAGGTCCCTTGAGAAAGATCGTTGTTCATTTCGGACAGTCATCTAAATCTTACAGGTATGTTCCTGAAGATACAAACATTACGAGCACTCCTTATGCGGATTATGTCAATGTTCCGTTCAGCGTGTTTGCGATTGATGAACTTGACTCAAGCGGCGGTGCGTCAAGACAATTGAACACTGCGTTTGTTGATTATGATAACGACGGCAGCTGGGATCCCGATACTTCGGCGCTTGGCAATTATCATTTTACACTAATACTTGCATCAAGTTACAATTCGACTCCGCAGGCTGATTACATTTCTAAGAATGCGATGAGCAATGTTTT
>CALEVL010000281.1 GCA_937924675.1 uncultured Ignavibacteria bacterium
ACTCAGACCAACAGAAATTTCAGACTTGGACTTTTTGTTTCAGTTCCAACTGGACAAAGAAGGTGGATACTTAGCTGCATTTATGCCAAAAGATCCTACAGACAAATCCGCATATTTGAAAAAATACACAAAGTTGCTGGGTGATCCGACTGTAAATAACCAGACAATTGTTATTGACAATATTATTGTGGGAAGTATTGCAAAGTTCGTAATGGAAGGTGACGCGGAAATTACTTATTGGATAGACAGAAACTTCTGGGGAAAAGGTATTGCAACAAAGGCGCTGAAAAAATTTCTTGTGATTGAAACTGCGAGGCCAATTTTTGCACGTCTTGCGTTTGACAATTTTGGTTCACAAAGAGTTTTGGAAAAATGTGGCTTTGTCAAAATTGGGTCTGACAATGGTTTTGCAAATGCAAGACAAGCAGAGATAGAAGAATTCATTTACAAACTTGACAACTGAACAGCCGAAAGAAATGCACTATATCACGCGCAAATCAAAAGCCTGTCAGACATTATATCTTTGCAAAAGCGGTAGCTGCACGAATGACATTTCCGGGAAGAGCACAAATCAATCCTAAACTGATATCGAAAATATTATTGTTTCTTTTTTCTTCCATACTTGAGACTTTAACAAGCAGTTACAATCAGCCGGACAAATCAAAAACCAGCACTATAAATTCTTAAATAACAAATGATCAGACAATGGACAAAGAACAACTGACAGACTTTGGAAAAAAATATTCTGCGGCATGGTGTAGCCAAAAGCCGGAAAGTGTTGCAGCATTCTTTGCAGCTGATGGTTCACTAAAAGTAAATGATGATTTGCCTGCTGTTGGACGAGACGCCATTACAAAAGTTGCTCAGGGTTTTATGACTGCCTTTCCTGACATGATAGTGGCAATGGACAGTTTGGTAATTAAACCTAACGGGACAGAATTTCATTGGACTTTAACAGGCACAAATTCAGGACCGGGAGGGACAGGCAATAAAGTAAAAGTTAGCGGTTTTGAACTCTGGCAATTTGACAAAGACGGGCTCATACAGGAATCAATTGGCAGTTTTGATGCTGCGGAATATAACAGACAACTTAATGCCGGTGTGAAATAGTTATACTGTTATACTTTGGACTACTATTACAAATGCACTGCAGCCAAAAAAAGTTTTTGTGAAATTAGGTCCGGACATTAAGACAACCATCGGCAGTTCATATCCAAGCTTCATATCTTGCGGACGGATTTCTGCCGGGCAGTAGTTCTAAACTTAAGTTCTTTGGTCATGAATTTAGCTTCTGTTCCGGGCGGAGAGTTGGTCAATTCCCAAATTGCACAAAGCATCGAATGCAATAGCCAATGGCATGGCAAAAAAATCGAACTTTCACAACCTGTTCTTTTGCGGTGAAAAACTAAAATTATCGCCGCATATTTGCGGTAATTAAATCGTATATTTACCGCAAAACAGTATTAAGTAATGGCAAAGTACATTTACGAGTACAAAAATTGGCCAAATTTTTCATGGCAGGACAAAGTCATAAATGCTGTATTTGGTGAGGTGCGGCTTATTCAAGGTAAGATAATAGGACAAATGAACGCTTTGGGCTTTTCTGCTAAAGAAGAAGCCACGCTGACCGCATTAACCTTAGAAGTAGTCAAGTCATCAGAAATTGAAGGCGAATTACTCATTTATGACCAGGTACGTTCTTCCATTGCAAGGCGTTTGGGAATAAACACTGCAGGACTTGTATCGAGCAACCGCCATGTTGAAGGCGTTGTAGAAATGATGTTGGATGCGACCCAACGATATAGTTTGCCTTTAACTGAACAAAGATTGTTTGGTTGGCAAGCATCTCTTTTCCCCACCGGTTACAGCGGACCATACTCAATAGAAGTGGGACGATACCGAACAGGTGAGATGCAAATTGTTTCAGGTACTATGGGCAAAGAAAAAGTGCATTACGAAGCCGTCAAGCCCGAAGCAGTAAAAACGGAAATGGACAAGTTCTTGGAATGGTTCAACAACGAAAATTGCCTTGACCCTGTTTTGAAAGCCGCTATAGCACACTTTTGGTTTATTATCATTCACCCCTTTGATGACGGAAACGGCAGAATTGGAAGAGCCATAACCGACATGTTGCTTGCCTGTGCAGAAGGCAGTGGAGAACGTTTTTACAGTATGTCCAGCCAAATGTTAGCCGAACGCAAACTCTATTTCGAAGTTTTGCAAAAAGTTCAACATAGTTCAGGAGACATTACCGAATGGATCAACTGGTTTTTGCATTGTCTAAAAAATGCGATGCTCTCCACCGAGAACACTACACAGAAAATATTGCGTAAAGCTAGGTTTTGGAAATTACACGAACACACCTCCATCAACGAACGCCAACGCTTAATACTCAACAAACTCTTTGATGATTTTGAAGGAAAACTGCAAACCTCAAAATGGGCTAAGATTGTCAAGACCTCTACCGACACAGCCTTACGGGACATAAAAGACTTGGTAGAAAAGGGAATCTTAAAACAAACTGACGAAGGAGGACGAAATGCAAACTACGAATTGGTGGACTTTGAATCAGAATAACCACCGGCTATTACAAAAGCTAAAGCCAATGGCAGGATTGGAAAATTAATTGAAGCTTTTTTCGCCCGCACAATCATTCGTGTTGGTCAAAAGCTAATTACCTCGCAATCCTTTAATTGTCATGGACTCAACCGTTGACTGTAATTGCAGAAGTCAGTAACTAACTATAGACAACAATAAATAATAAAACTATATGAGAAAAATAATTTCATCTATGCACACTTCGCTTGACGGCTTTGTGGCCGGGCTTAAGGGAGAAATGGACTGGATAAATATTGACGATGATATTTTTGACATTGTTGCTACTGTAACAGACAAAGCCGATACCGCACTTTACGGGCGGGTAACTTATGATTTGATGCAAAGCTATTGGCCAACCGCAGCAGATAAACCAAACGCATCTAAACACGACAAGGAACATTCGGTCTGGTATAGCAAAGTTTCAAAGATCGTTCTATCAAAGACAATGAGTGAAGAAGGACTTGTCAACACCACAGTTATCAGCGAACGGCTTGCAGAAAGCATAAACAGAATAAAAAAACAAGACGGGAAGAACATTCTGATTTTTGGAAGCTCTACTGCTTCCCATTCATTGATGAGTCATGGACTAATTGATGAGTTTTGGTTATTCGTTAATCCGGTTTTGCTTGGACAAGGAATTCCGCTGTTCAAAGATATCAGAGAAATGATCAAGCTGAAACTTGTGGAATCGAAAAAATTTTCCTGCGGGGTAATTGCCCTTCACTACGAAACAAAACGCGATTGATGAACAAAGCATTCAAAGCAATTTCTCATGACATAGTAGTTAGTTACTTAGATGAAAACGTTATGTGATGAAATTAATAATGGAAACGAAATATGACAAGAAGTAAATTACTTCAAATGTACAACATGGGTATAGCAGTGGAATCCCTTGACAATCGTAAATTGCTTAAACTTTGTTCTGCAATAGAAGTTGTGAAGTTAATACTGAAATTTGAAGCTGATCAAGACGGTTGATTTGCTTCATGCGGTGCAGAGCTATTCACTCATGCTTTTGAACCATGTTTGAACCATTAGATTTGTCATATTAATAAAAAACTTTAGTGCGCTTAACATGTGTTTAGCACAATTCATGCAGATAATGGTAGATACCACTTTTAAGTTTTAATTAATTTTCAAAGGATTAGACAAATGCAACGTTAACAATTGCCTTCATTCGCTCCGATATATACTACAATTTAGAAAAACGCAAAGATAGAAGTCCTGAAAACCATTGTTTCTATTTTTAGAAACTTTGTATATCTTTGTTAAGGTTAATTAGACAACATCAATGAGATATTTTGAGACTAGGTTTTTAGAACAAGCGGATGAGTTTATTTCGGGACTTGACTTTAAGGCAATCAGGAAGGTCTTATACAATATAGATCTTGCCGAGCAAACAAATGACCAAAGACTTTTAAAGAAACTGCAAAACGACATTTGGGAGTTCAGGACAAAATACGCAGGACTTCAAATAAGACTTCTTGCTTTTTGGGATAAGACAGATAACAAAGAGACCTTGGTTATTGCAACTCACGGTTTCATAAAGAAAGCGGATAAAGTTCCGGCAAACGAAATAGACCGGGCTGCAAGATTGAGGGACAAATATTTTCATAACAAAGAAAAAAAGTAATCATATGGCAACTAAGAAATTAAAGACCTACACGCTTTCCGAGATGAAAGACAAGTATATCGGTAAAGTCGGTACAAAAGAACGTGACAAATTCGAATATGAACTTCGGATGGACGTTTTGGGAAAGATGATTAAAGCTGTAAGACAAGAAAGAAACCTGACTCAAGAAGAACTTGGACAACTTGTTGGAGTTCAGAAAGCTCAGATTTCTAAGCTTGAAAGTAGTGCTAACAGTGCAACTATTGATACCATAATAAAGGTCTTTAAGGCATTGAAAGCGGAGATTAATTTCAATGTAAAGCTTGAAGACAACTTTGTTAAGCTCGCCTGAAAGAAAACAATGCTGAATACACAACAGCGTTTTGCCAATAGTTGCGCTTTTATACTCCGAAGAAGCAATTGATGTTTATCAAACATTGATTCATTGCGTTAGAATTTGTGCTGAAAAATCCTGACTGCGGCAAGCCGATACGAGTTAGCCGAAACCATCAGACAACACAAACAACACATATTTGGCAACAAGACAAATGGACATACAAAATTTAGAACAAGGTGACTTAGATTTAATTCCCGACTTACTTCCATTTGGTTGGGAAGACGAAATTACGAAGATTGCCTCTTATACAAATTCGAACTTCTGTTTTCCAATCAAAGTATGTACAGATAAAACAATTGTTGGTATCGGGACGACAATCATTCACAATGAAACGGCTTGGTTGGCTCACATTATTGTTCACGCGGATTACAGACATCAAAAAATTGGCAAGCTAATAACTCAGACTTTGATTGAGACTTCATATCTAAAAGATTGTGAGACAATTTATCTACTGGCAACAGAACTTGGCGAACCTCTTTATAAGAAAATTGGATTTGAAACAGAAACAGAATATGTGATCTTTGACAGCAATGGAACTCACAACGAATTTGAGATTTCAGAGAACATTGTTGCAATTAACAATGCCTTCAAAAAGCAAGTCTTGGATTTAGACAGACAAGTGACAGGTGAAGACAGAGTTTTGCTTCTCGAACAACATCTCCTGAACGGATTCGTATATTTGCAAGGCAATGAAGTACACGGCTTCTATTTGCCGGACCTGGGTGACGGTTTGATAATTGCAACATCGGGTATGGCAGGACAAGAATTAATGAACCTTCGCTTGAAAGAAAAAGATTTTGGCACATTTCCAATTGACAATCTGATTGCGGCAGATTTTATGAAACAAGACAATTTCAAAGAAGTCCGATCAGAAAAGCGATTGAGATTAGGCAGGAAAAGAAATTGGCAGCCCCACAATATTTACAACATAATTGGCGGCAATTTTGGATGACAAATACGATCATAATCAGGAACGGACATTCGATTCAAAAGGCCGAGTCGAAAGAATGGTAATCACAAGCAGAACCAATAATAGATTGGTAGTTAAGTGGTTTCCTTTCGGCTTCACGACTTCCCTGCCTGCAGCAGGCAGGCGTCCTGAAGCATAAAAACATTTTGTGTCGGGACGAAAGTCCCAACACGACAAAAACGGTCGAACATAACAATCACTGTATTTACGATCTAAGCTTCACAACAGAAACAGTTTTTAATATTTGACAAGTAAGAAACAAGATGAAAGAACTGAGAACAGAAGACATAGAGGAAATTGCAGAGCAACTTGACTGCGGGTTTCGTGCGTTTTTGCATAAGACCACAGGACAAATGCTTTTTATACCAAACGAGTACGAATTGCCTGACATTGAATTTGATGCCTGGAAAGAAGAGCTTGAGCTTCTGAAAAAAACTCTGCCGACTTTTTCGAAATTGAAAAATGGACTTCAAGCGAAGCGTTTCAAATCATGGAAGACTTTGCAGAAAACCTGAATGAGAACAAACAACTTCAAGGCAGACTGCTATATGCTTTGAACAAGAGAAAACCATTCAGAGAATTTAAGTTTATTATTGACAACTCGGGTGACTTCAGGCAACAATGGTTTGACTTTAAGAACAATTGGCAGCAAGAATTTGTAGAGCAAGAGTTAAAACGACTATATCTGACAGATGATTGAAAAAAAAGACAGCACCTAACAGCCGTTTGCCGCAAGTGACCGTGACGTGGTTACTTGAGGATCTGCGCTAATATTCAGCATCAGTGCAGTTTAACAGTGAGATGGTTCTGAGTCAGCCATTTCCGTCCTGACGCATTCAAACGGTTTGTGTCGGGACGCCTGCCTGCTGCAGGCAGGGAAGTCCCGACATTACAAATAAAGATTTGATGATTTTGTGCTCCGAAACACCCGCACCTTAAAAATTGCAGTAATATACAAGCAGGCAGGCGGGAAAAACAATTCACCACAAATAAAAATCAAAGACAATCAATCAGATTTATTCATGACTTTAGACATTACAAAATCGCTTGAAATCATCGAGACAATGGAAAACTACATTGATAAGATCAGGCCATCTGTTGAAATCAGACATAAAATTGACATCGGTTATGAATTAAAAGACCAAAGCGTAATCCTTCACGAAATCAGACCGAAATGGAACGATCCAAAAATAGTACTGACTCATGATTATGCCAAAGCGACATTTGTTTTGAAGAATAACTTATGGAAGGTTTTTTGGATGCGCTCTAACCTTAAATGGAATTCATATAAGCCGAAACCGACTGTCAGACAGCTGAAAGACTTTCTTAAACTTGTTGACGAAGACAAACATCACTGCTTTAAAGGTTGATTTTACATCGGTTATGCTGTACCATTTTTCAAAGAAGCAATTCACTTGAAACTGAACTACAGAAATTCAATTTTTTTCATAACAGAAAAGAGAGCCGGAATCCAACCGGTGCAGGAAAATAAATTATCAAAAAGAAAATCACAAATGACAAACAAGGAATTCTTCATCCAGATGTGGCAGAATGAAATGAGTTCAACATTAAGCGCAATCAACGGATTGCCTGCAGATATGACGAAACTCAATTACCGAAGTGACGAAAAAGCAAAGACGGCATCAGAGTTGATCAGTCATTTCTTGGGACATGCAGAAGTAATGAGAAATGCAGCTGAGAATTTTATTGCAGACGAGAAAAGCGCAACGAAATTTTTTAACAACAAAGAAGAAATTGCGGCCTATTTTGAAGAAAATTCAAAATTGTTGATTGACAAATTAAATGCACTTGATGATACTGTCTGGAATGAACAAACAATATCGTTTCGCCTGGATGGCCAGGAATTCTTTGTTTATCCGATGTTCAATACATTCTGGATGCTTATGTTTGATATGATTCATCATCGCGGGCAACTCAGTACTTACTACAGACACATGGGAGTCAGAAACCCACAGATATACGGTCCAACTGCAGAAGATGCTTGAGAGATGAACGATTGTGATAACTGAAACTAGACAACAATTTTATCAGATCACGCAAGAATGATTACATTTGGATAATGCAGTTTAAATACGAATTCATGTCAATCAAAGGAACCTTCAATGGGGCGCAACAATGTTGCAGTAATCTCTGCGGAAGATTTTATAAACAATTCCAAAGAACCTTTTCAATTGTGATATAGCATAATGTTTTGCCGGACAAAATTGGAAAATTCTAATCAAGTATCATGAAAAAGGGGAATGATAAAGAGTTGTTACCAAAACAATGCGAAGAACTTGTCGCAACATTGAAGGCGCGTTTTGATAAGAACATGAATCGTCATAGAGGTCTTGATTGGGCAAAGGTGCAGGCAAGACTGCAAACTAATCCCGGTAAATTGTGGTCTCTCTATGAAATGGAAAGAACCGGTGGTGAGCCGGATGTTGTCGGTCATGACAAGAAAACCGGTGAATATATTTTTTATGATTGTTCGGAGGAAAGTCCTAAGGATCGCAGAAGTATATGCTACGACCGTGAAGGGCTGGAGTCAAGGAAAGAACATGCTCCTGCAAACAACGCCATTGATATGGCTGCTGTAATGGGAATCGAGCTTCTGACAGAAGAGCAGTACCGGGAATTGCAGAAGTTAGGACATTTCGATACGAAAACTTCGAGCTGGCTGAAAACTCCTGCTGACATTAGAAAACTCGGTGGTGCAATCTTTGGTGATTACCGCTACGGAAAAGTTTTTGTCTATCACAACGGTGCGCAATCATATTATGCAGCAAGAGCATTCCGCGGAGTGCTGAAGGTTTGAAATGTTTTCCTTCAAGCATTTCTTCGTGCTTATCTGTCACAGAGCAATTAGTTCTAAATGCATTGTGAAATACTATATTGCGGGTATGTTTCTTTTTTTGAGATGCTGTTCTTGTCTGCACTTTGTTGCAGCTAAGACACAGCAGCAAAGTTTTCAAATACGTTCCGGCATTATCAATGAGGTTATGAATAACCATTGCTTTGAATAAATCAAAACAAACTTATTAGGAATTTATCAGCTCAACAAATATGCATCCCGGCATTTTCCGTTTTTTACAGAGAAGAAGTGACTTGACCGTTGCTTCTGTCTTTCATTAATTTAATCCAACAAATTTCATATTATTGAACAACAAATGAATTGACCATTCAAAACTGGAAAAAGATTTCGGAAACCATTCTGCTGATTATTCTGCTGTCAGTCAGTATATACACAATCGGACAATCATTCAGATCTCACCTAAAGTTTATCAATTATCCTTATCAGGTTGAATACAGGGAAGGCGCGGCTCTTGCCGTGACAGGATTATATATTAAAGGAGAAAATCCTTATGATATCAAATTTCAGCCTGAACATACATACAACTACGGGTTTTTATATCCTTTGACGACTTCAATGTTTGCAGCTTATGCAGGGAATAATTTAGCCGTTCACAGAGCCGTTACTTATGGATTCATACTGCTGACTTGCATTGTGCTGTTTTTCACTTTGAGGCGAAGTGGGGTGAATGTCATTTTATCTTTTACCGCATCAGCAATACTACATCAAACTCTTTTGTATTACGGACTTTCATCAATTGCACGGCCTGAGGGATTAGGTATTCTGCTGTACGTAATGGGAATAATTTTGCCGTGGCGGTTTAATTTTTCGTTTGCTTCCTGCATTGCAAGTATAATTCTGGGAATACTGGGGTATCTTGCTAAACCATATTACGCATTTGTAATACCCGTGATCTTTCTTTACATGTTTTTATTTGTCAACAAGAAAAGAGCAATTATTTATGGGCTGATATCTGCAGTATTATTTGCTGTAATGGTAATATTGGTAAATGCTAAATATGAAACTTTTTTCAACAACACCTTCTTTGTTCACACAAATTACTCGGATTACAATTTCAAATACATGCTGTCACAGCTAATTCTCTATTGCAGGGTTAATGCCGTCATCTTGTGTATTGCTATTTTTTCCGCTTCAATATCAGCTGTTGTATTTTTAAAATCCCATACTGATTTTAATTCTCTTTTGCGTCGTTGGCGGGAAAAGTTGGGGCAAGTAAATTTCATAACATTAGATGCTCCGGTATTCAAAGTAAATAGAGACCTGCTCTTCATATTTGTCTTCATTACATCTGCTGCAGCTTTTGTTGTATATCTCGGGGGCAATACGGGAAGTGATAACGCCGCATATTTGTTTCACTTGTCATCGCCATTTCTGATACTTGCAACATTGAAATCAGCGGAAAAGATCAGAAGTTTTTCATTTAGCATTGTATTAGTTTTGCTGTTGATCATTGCATTGCTTACGCAGTTCAAACCTAAAATGTCCGGTTATGTAAAACAAATGAGCAACAACAAAAGAGCAGAAGAGCTAATAGCAGGGAAGAAAAACATTTTGAATTCTGCAGAGACTGTTTCGATAATTATTGATCACAACATGAAATTATACAATTCCGGGCACACTGAATATTTTCAATATGGCATTAGTAAATTGAGTATTAATCTTGGGATGTCCGGTAAAACAGAAAACAAGAATCTGGAATACAGAAATAATTTGAACACGCAAATCGGGAGTAAAGCGTTTGATCTCATTTTGATATCAGAAACCGTAACTTCATTCATTCAATTTATTGATAAATCAACTTTGGCTAAAAATTACCAATGTGCAGATACACTCACCGGACCTTTATCAAGAATCGAAATCTGGCTGCCGCTGAATCAATAAGCAGCAATTGTGTTTCACCCTGTGCAAAATTGGAATGAGTGATTTGCATACTAATATTTTTCTTTGAGTTGCCGGTTATAATGCAGTTAAGTAATTTATAAAAACGGTTGGTACTATCTTTACAATAAAAAGATAATTGAACCCAAATTTTATACCGCCTTTAATGAAGCAGGAAAGAGTTGATATTGTATATCAAAGTGTCTTTATAGGACTTTTCCTGTTAATGATCATTCCTTTTGTAATTCTCTTTCTTTATAATAATCCTTCTCCGGAAGATTTTTATTATGCACATGAAGCAAAGATTAATACTCTGTGGAAAGATTTGAAAGACCAATACAGACACGGCACGGGCAGATACTTCCAAAATTTTCTGCTTTATCTTACTCCTACTTTCGGCAAGTCGTTTATTATTTACAAAGCAGTAGGCTTTTCTTTTTTCCTGTTGCTCTTTTACGGAATTCTGGTTTCTGTCAATTTACTGGCAAAGACATCGGTTTCCATGAGAGAAAAATTCTTGATTTCATTGGTTGTCTTATATTCTTACTTGTATGGCATGCCGGAAGTATCATCAGGAATCTATTGGTTTGGAGGTTTGTCTGCATACAGTTCCGGTTTTATTCTAATTCCTCTTTTCTTTCAATCATTCTTGAAATCTGAAAACTCGGTAAACCGGTCTGCAAGGATTTTCTATTCTATTCTTACGCTCATTCTGCTTATCTCTGTAATTGGTATAAATGAAATACTTGCAATTCTATTATTCTTGTTCACTCTTTTCCTAAATGCAAACTCTTTAATAAGATTCAAGCATTTCAGATTCAAATACTTGCTGATGGCAATTTCAGCAGGAATATTTCTTTACATATTAGTTAAATCTCCGGGAAATGATTTCAGACTGACACAGTTTCCCGGTAACAGAAATTTTTATTACTCCCTTTCAGGCACATTCAATTATTTGCATCAGAATATTATTTCATGGTTGTTCAAATCACCGCTACTGGTCTGTTCTTTAATTCTGCTGCCTGTATTTGCCGGGATAGCACGCGGGAGTGAGCATTTCAAAAACAATTTTTTAAGTCATCCGTTTTGGTTTTTTATACTTTGGTTCGGTGTTCTTTTTGTCAGCATATTTTTTTCTTTCTATAGCACAACAGTTGTGTTAAATAGAACTTCCAACTTCATATACTTAATTTTTCTGGCGGGTTGGTTCTATTTTCTTTTTGCTGTAACAAGAAAACATTTTATGAAACTAATTATGGATTCTTATACGTATCGAAGATACTTGTATCCGATTTCATTTGTGATCATTTGCCTATTCTTATTAAAGCAAAACAACATTAATGTAGCATTTGAGGATCTTTTCAGCGGATCGGCATACAATTACAACAGACAATTGAATGAAAGGTATCAGGCTATTGAAGATTGTAAAACTGACAGTTGCCGCGTTGACAGTTTGCTCAATATCCCTAAAACTATTTTTTATAAGGATATTACAAGTAATCCGGCATTGTTGAACAGTGACTGGTATGGCAGATTCTTTAACAAGAAGTCCGTAGCGTTAAAAATTCAGCATCGCTGACATTACAACCTTACATAGTAAACAAGATTCATATACTCCTTCCTCAAAATTATACATTTCAACCAACTCAATGTCTCCGTTAGTTTTGACTTCTTTCATTTGGCATTTCCCTTTATATCAGACATCTATTGACTAAACTTGACCTGTGATATTTTACGGGCACATCCGTCCAAAACGTTTTGAATCTTTGGAGTAAAGGGTTTAACAAAATACGATTCCAAAAGTTATTCCGCTTTCTTTTGAACCCCCGATAGAATCATTCGGGGGCAGGCTTACGCCAAAGCTCACAATTTCTTAACGGCATTAGGATGAGGCCTGTCCGCCGTCATTCGCTTCAAGTGAGTAGTAATTCGACAGGCGGGCGGGTTGTTCCTACGACATTCGCAAAAGCATTTATTATTGAACTGTTTTGGCAACAATTTCGTCACTTCGAAAATATATTGGACAGCAGTGTTTTACGGGACATTATTGAGGTGTTAAATATTTTGCTAAATACTATTTAGTAGTTATGTGTTTTGCATAAAATCACTATTTTATCCTGCACCGTTAGAACTGTTGATGTGACTGCCTCTTGGCACATGCTTTGGTAAATGCAGTTGCTATCAAAGTATTGACTCATTTTAAATCCGGTAGCGCTCAAACAAATTTATAGCTCCAGAGCATAAAGCACATTTAACAGGTCGGGGGCTGGGCTTCTTATATTTGTGGCGTCAGGACTTCCCTGCAGCAGGTAGGCATCATGACGCATTCAAACAGTTTGTGTCGACACGGAAGTACCGACACCACAAATAAGCGCTCAAACTATTTGTCAACTCACGAACACAGAGAACTTTTAACAGGTCGGAACTTTGCTTCCTTTAATCGTTTGATAATAGAACTCTTAAAATAATTGAACAAATTCAAATCAAATTCAGAAAGGATAGGGCATGACGCCATTTAACAAAACTTTTTTGATTGCAATATTGATGGTGACCTCTTCTCTCACTGCTATAGAACTATGCAATGCCTGCACAAGAGTTGTTTACCAGGGACCTAACGGGACTACACTAACTGCAAGGTCAATGGATTGGAATACAGAGATTCCCGCAAATCTTTGGGTGCTCCCTCGCGGAATGGAACGTAACGGTGAAGTCGGTACAAGTTCTATTAAATGGAAATCAAAGTACGGAAGCATTGTAGCAAGTTCGTGGGACATAGCTTCTTCGGACGGAATGAACGAAAAAGGATTGGTTGGCAACATGCTTTGGCTCGCGGAATCAAGTTATCCGATTTTTGTTAAGAACGGAGACGCAAAGGGGATTTCAGTTTCACTGTGGCTTCAGTATGCATTGGATAACTTTGCTACTGTGAGCGAAGCAGTGAAGGAATTTGAGAAAGAAGAATTCGTCGTCGTTTCTTCAGAGATTCCAGGCACTGATACTTTTACAACAATCCATCTGTCTCTTTCAGATGCAAGCGGTGACAATGCAATCTTCGAATATATAGAAGGCAAACTGGTCATTCATCACGGTATGGAATATATTACTATGACAAACTCTCCTGTGTTCAGCAAGCAGCTGGCTATAAGCAGCTACTGGAAAGGCATTCCGGGAACCGTAATGCTGCCCGGTACCAACCGCGCAGCAGACAGATTTGTAAGAGCAACTTATTACATTAAGGCTATTCCGCAAACAGATGACATTAGAGTTGCAACTCCGGCTGTCCTGAGCGTAATCAGAAATTGCTCGGTGCCGTTCGGAATATCTTCCGAAAGTGAACCAAACATTTCCTCGACCAGGTGGAGAACTATATCCGATCAAAAGAATCTCATTTACTATTTTGATAATGTACTCAATCCGAATGTGTTGTGGGTAGATTTCAGCAAACTGAGTTTCGATGAGAATTCACCAGTTAAGAAGCTGAACCTTTCTAACAATGAAGTTTATGCCGGCGAAACTTCAGCAAGCTTTGTTACATCTGAGCCGTTTGTATTCATGGGACTTTGATGTTTCCTTGCAGAAACCCTCTAAGCATTTGAATCAAGTAATTAACCATATTGCATAATGACTCTTGTTTGCAACTTCAGATGTTGTAATCACAACTTGACGAAGGCCATTTGTTTGCATATGAGAGTTTGAGGCAGTCCGTAAAATACGGGAGTTATGAGTTTTTATCTCTGTTCGAAAGAGATGGAAAGAGAAGATACGCACGATTTCAATCATAAGAATGACTTTAATCGTTAAGGCAAAGGTAAATGATTACCAACTGCTGGCTGACATCGGCAGAAGTTCCTTCATAGAATCACATGGAGGCAGTGCGGCCCAGTGTGATATAGAGATGTATGTAAGCAAGAACTATGACAGGGATGTGATCAAAGCAGAGCTTACCGACCCGAAGAACATTTACCATATAATTTATCACTATGAGAAGCCTGTCGGTTATTCTAAAATTATTTTCAATGCACCTGATTCAAACATTCGGATGGTTAGTGTAACCAAGTTAGAGCGACTCTATCTGCTGGAAAAGTTTCACGGTTTGAAGTCAGGTTATGAGCTTCTTAACTTTAACATTGAATTATCAAGGAAGAACAATCAATTAGGAATGTGGTTATTTGTTTGGAAAGAAAATAACAGGGCAGTTAATTTTTATAAGAAGACAGGATTTAGGATTGTTGGCAGTTACGATTTCAAAATCACTGAAACTCATTCAAATCCAAATCATCAAATGTTGCTTGAGTACTGACAGGAATTTATATCATTACGGGCATTTTAATGTTCCAAGATTGACAGAACTAATTCATTTAACATAACAACTGTACATGGAGCCCTATACTAAAGAATTGCTATGGAAACAGTTTGGTGCATCAATCGACATGTTTGAAAATGCAATGAAGTCCTGCCCAAAAGAACTTTGGGATACTGAATCGAACTTCTGGTACATTGCTTATCATACTTTGTTCTTCCTGGATTACTACTTGACTGAAAAGCCGGACAACTTTTCGCCACCTGCACCTTTTTCTCTATCTGAAATGGACCCGTCCGGCAAATTGCCTCAGCGTATTTATACAAAGGAAGAACTGCTTGCCTATACTGAGCATTGCAGACAAAAATGCCATGACTTAATAGCTGCCCTGACTGATGAGAGAGCTGCAAACCGCTGGGTCAACGAGTATCGGAACTATAGCATACTCGAGATACTCCTCTATAATATGCGGCATGTTCAGCATCATGCAGCGCAATTGAATTTGCTGCTGAGACAAGGCAAGTCTGAAGTTCCTGACTGGGTATCGCGGACAAAAATTGAGCTGTAGAGTTCATTCTGTATTTTCAGATATTGAACTTCTCTTGCACTAGCCCAAGCTTATAAACGAGGAGTATATTCTTTCGTTGCACAGACCAATCATAGTAAAAGTCTCATACTGTTGTTAACAACGCAGGAATTACGGTGATTATTTGAATCTGCGGTGAATAATTGGTATATTTACCGCAAATGCTGCGGTGAATGAATTTCTATATTTATCAAAACAAAGACTGGCCAAATTTCCGGTGGGATGCTGCGCGAATTCAACTTCCGCTTGGAAAGGTGCGCAATATGCAGGGTAGAATCATGGGGAAAATGGAATCCCTGGGATTTGAACTTCAAAACAAAGCAATACTTGATACACTTACTTTGGATGTCAAAAGGTCAGCTGAAATTGAGGGTGAATTCTTGGACCCAAAACAGATTCGGTCTTCGATCGCAAGGCGGCTTGGGATAGAACTAGCAGGTTCAATTCCATCAGACAGGAATGTAGATGGTATGGTTGATATGTTAATTGATGCAACTCAAAATTGTTTCGATTCTTTGACACCGGAAAGGTTGTTTGTTTGGCACGCGGCTCTGTTTCCCTCAAGCAGAAGCAGTATGAGAAAAATTACTGTTGCCGGTTGGCGTAAAGGTACAACAGGACCAATGCAAGTCGTATCCGGTGCTATAGGAAATGAAAGAGTCCACTTTGAAGCCCCTGATCATGCAATTGTTCCAGGCGAAATGGATAAGTTCATGGATTGGTACAATAAAGAAGAGAAACTTGACCCGGTCATAAAAGCTGCAATTGCTCACTTGTGGTTTGTTACAGTTCATCCTTTTGACGATGGAAACGGACGAATTGCAAGAGCATTGACTGATATGCTGCTTGCCAGATCAGACAAGAGTAGTCTACGATTTTATAGCATGTCGTCACAGATAAGGATTGAGCGCAAGGAATATTATTCTGTTCTTGAAAGCACACAAAGAGGAAGTTTAGAAATTACAAATTGGATTTTGTGGTTTCTTGAATGCCTGACAAACTCGATAAGTTCATCCGAATCACTTCTTACAAGTGTTTTAAGAAAAGCGGAGTTTTGGAAAAACCATTCCTCGACCATTCTGAATGAACGTCAGAGGTTAATGCTGAATATGTTGCTGGATGGTTTTGAAGGAAAACTTACTTCCTCCAAATGGGCGAAGATCACAAAGTGTTCAACTGATTCTGCCTTGAGAGATATACAGGACTTGATTAATAAGGAAATATTGCGGAAAGAAGAAGCCGGAGGAAGAAGTTCAAATTATGACTTGAAATAAATTTGCTTGCCGGCAGAAACAGCAAGATGAAATTTGTGTATTGGTAAGTCTGTTTTTGAAAGTTCTTTTTCTCTCCTTGTGCCGGGTTTTGAATGAAGCTTATCAAGATCACTCTTAATGAAATATAGAAACCATAGTGCCCTGTAAAGACAAAGAGAATTAACTTTGAAATGAAACAACCTACAACATCTTTGAAAAAATAAATTATTGAACTATGACAAGCGAACAAGAAATGAACAACGACAGAGGTCACACAAGCTTTCTGATTTTTTCTGCGTCATTGAGAAATGATTCGCTGAATACTCAGCTTGTGAAAATAGCCGCCGGTGTGATTGAAAGCCATGGCGGCACGGTTGACTTTGCAAGGATGAGTGATTTTGACTGCCCTTCATTCAATCAGGATTTGGAAACAGAAAATTTTCATCCAAAGGGAGCAGAAGAATTCCGAAACCGTATCCTTGCAAATGATGCATTCATTATTTCATCTCCTGAATACAACGGCTCGATGCCGGGTTTCCTGAAAAATTCCATTGACTGGGTTTCAAGATTCCGTCCGCAACCGTTCAACGGGAAACATGCTATGCTGATGTCTGCTTCTCCGTCAATGGCCGGTGGCAACCGCGGGCTATGGTCTCTGCGTGTTCCGCTTGAGGGATTGGGAGCAAATGTTTATCCGGCTATGTTCTCGCTGGCAACTGCACATAAATCATTCACACCTGAAGGAAACCTTTCCGATGACATTCTTGCGAAACGCTTTGAAGATAATCTTGTTGCATTTATGAATCTTGTTGAAGCCGCAAAACATTATCCGTGTATGAAGAGAGCATGGGTTGAATTCCTTGGAGAGAAACCGGACCCTGTTGTTGAACGGGTAGAGTGAATTCTTAGAGTTTAGAACAGTCAATAAGAAAATGGCAAATCAAAAATAAAGAATATGAAAATCGGAATGATTGGCTTGGGAAGAATGGGAGCGAACATGGTGCGCCGTTTGATGAATGGCGGGCATCAGTGTGTAGTATATGATCGCTCGCAGCAAGCAGTGGATGATTTGGCAAAAGAGGGTGCAATCGGTTCTTCTTCGCTTGAAGAGTTTACAAACAAACTTGATGAGCTGCGAATTGTATGGCTCATGGTTCCTGCTGCCGTTGTTGACAATAGTATCTCAGATTTAGTGCCGCTTCTCAAGAAGAATGACATTATCATAGATGGCGGTAACTCTTATTATGTGGATGACATTCGCCGCTCAAATGAAATGAAGACCACGGGAATTCATTATGTTGACGTTGGTACCAGCGGCGGAGTCTGGGGACTAAACCGAGGTTATTGCCTCATGATTGGCGGCGAGAGGGAGACCATTGATTATCTCAATCCGATTTTTGCAACACTCGCCCCGGGGCGTGGTGAAATTCCTGTTACTCCCGGCCGTGAGCACATGAAGAGTACGGCAGAGCAAGGTTATCTCTATTGCGGGCCCAGTGGTGCAGGACATTTTGTGAAAATGGTACATAACGGAATTGAGTACGGACTTATGGCAGCTTATGCAGAGGGCATGGGAATACTAAAAAAAGCTAACATTGGGAAAGCGGAACATGATGTAGATGCAGAGACCACTCCTTTACGCAATCCGGAGAATTACCGGTTTGATTTTAATCTTGCCGACATAGCTGAAGTGTGGAGACGCGGCAGTGTGGTAGCTTCATGGCTTCTTGATCTTACATCCACTGCACTTGCTGAAGATCCTGACCTCATGGCATTTTCCGGACGCGTGTCAGACTCCGGTGAAGGGAGATGGACAATCAATGCGGCAATTGACGAGGCAGTTCCTGCACCTGTGCTTACTTCAGCTCTTTACTCAAGATTTTCTTCCCGCGGTGAGTCTGACTATCAGGACAAACTTCTTTCAGCGATGAGATTTCAGTTTGGCGGACACCATGAAAAGAAAACATAGACCTGTGCATTAAGGCAAGTCGGGAAGACTTTCTTAATGTAACTACTTCTGGAATTCTTCATTTTCAGAATCTGGTTGCAGCAGAAAATTTACTGCACCAAAGAAGCGATTACAAAGTAAAATTGAATCGATCAAACTAAAGTGATTAAATTAAAATATTACTCTTGATCATAATTCAGATTCGTATTACTCAGGTTATTTTACGAGAAGCCGTTTTCATTCTACAGATTTGGAATCAGAAGGTTAATAACACTTCCTTCGGTAGTTTCTTCAAATTGTTTACGCAAAGTTGTATTTTGAAAAACAGTAAAATTCCGGAAACAGACTAATGACGGCAGATGTTTGAAAACTGTTTTCCAAAATTTTTCAACCTAAAGAAAATTAAAAGCATCAATGAACATGGAATCACCAAATAGCTCAATCTACGATACAATAATCCGCTTGCTGTTGCTATTGGCACTCATTGCCTGGTGCGTTCTGATCATTTATCCTTTTGCCAACATACTATTGTGGAGTCTGATATTGTCAATCGCGCTCTATCCTCTGCACAATGGTTTGGCAAAAAAATTGGGTGGCAAACCTAAGCTGGCTTCTTTCATAATTGTATTCTCCATACTTCTGGTTTTCATACTTCCCGCCGGCATGTTGATCTCTTCTCTGATTGATGAGGTAAAGGAGCTTAAGTTAGCGTATGATAATGGTACTTTGGTAATACCACCACCTAACGAAGGCGTAAAAGGGTGGCCAATTATTGGAGATAAACTTTACGATACCTGGTATGCTGCGCATACTAATATTGAAAATCTGATAATTAAGCATAAAGACAAGATTTTGGATCTTGGGGGAAAATTGGCTGCGGGAATACTTGATGCTGCCAATGGCGTAATTCAGATTGTTATTTCTATCCTGATTGCCGGAGTATTATTAGCTGTCTCGGGTACAGGCATGGCAGTAAGATCGTTCTTCAAAAAAGCAGCCGGAGAAAGAGGTGATGAATTCGCTGATATAGTAATCAAGACAGTTCGCAGTGTTGCAAATGGTGTCATTGGAGAAGCTTTCGTTTTAGCACTTATGAATGGAATATTGTTTTTACTTGCAGGTGTTCCCTTTGCCGGAATATGGGCGTTGCTGGTCTTTGTATTAGCTGTATTGCAGATGCCGGTATTTATTGTTACGGTACCCATCATGATCTATTTCTTCGCGGAGAAAGAAACAGTATCAGCAATACTATGGACGATATCGCTCTTGCTGGTCAGCTTCTCGGACAATATTCTTACACCCATTATGCTTGGCAAGAATGCACCTGTTCCTATGCCGGTAATATTCATTGGTGTAATTGGAGGAGTCATGCTTTCCGGTTTTATCGGACTTTTTACCGGAGCAATTGTGATGTCACTGGGATACACTTTACTTGTCAGCTGGATCTATTCGAATGAGTCAGAGACTCTGCAAGATTGATTCAATCTTTCACAGCATCCCGCGGACTTCAATCTTCGAGCACAAAATATTGTCTTGCATATGCTGATATTCCAAGGTCGCACAATTGGAAAGACTTCCGACTAAGAAATCATTCCATAACTAATCTTAACCGGCGTCAAAGGACACAGTGAATTTTTTTTGTAGCCATTAAATCAAACTAAAATATGAAAAACACAATTCGACAAATCACACAGGGAATTATGGTTATTGCATGTTGCGCCATTTTTTCTTTCAACAATCATGCAACAGCTCAAACTATAAAAGAAAGTACAATGAACAAGAGAGTCCTTTTTGTGGTAACGAGTAACGACAAATTAGGTAACACGGGAGAAAAGACAGGATTCTGGACAGAAGAATTTGCCGCACCTTATTACGCCTTAGCAGATAAGGGAGTGGAGATTGACATTGCGTCTCCGCTTGGTGGACTACCCCCGATTGATCCGAGAAGCGCGGACCCGTCTTCTGCAACCGAAGACACTAAAAGATTTGATGCTGATGAAGTTCTTTTGGACAAGTTAAAGAACACAAAGAAATTATCTGAAGTGAATCAGGCAGATTATGATGCGGTCTTCTATCCCGGAGGTCACGGTCCACTTTGGGATTTGGTTGAAGATAAAAACTCTATTGCTCTGATCTCTTCTTTTTATGAGAATCAGAAACCAATTGCCTTTGTTTGTCATGCGCCTGCAGTTTTGAAGAATGTAAAAATTCATGATGAGTTTTTGGTAAGCGGGAAAAAGCTAACCGGATTCACAAACACAGAAGAAGCCGCGGTTGGTTTAACTGATGTTGTTCCGTTCTTATTAGAAGATGAACTTCAGAAAAACGGTGCGATTTTTTCAAAAGCCGACAATTGGCAACCTTATGCTGTCGAGGATGGTTTGTTGATCACGGGCCAAAATCCTTCTTCGTCGAAACTGGTTGCAGACAAATTATTGAGCAAGTTGGATTCAAAATAGCAAACTATTTTACCGTTATTTTAAACTCTCGTTACTTATCAGAAGATTGGGAACAAGGAGAAACAAAAGCCGCATTCAATGGAGCCGGTTTACATAGAGAACAAAACTTTTGACACCAGTAATTTCAACTCGAAACACTTCGAAAAAGGAGAGTATGAAAATTGCATTTTCAAATCATGCGATCTTTCAAACGCGAATCTTTCAGAATTCAAATTTACTGACTGCCAGTTTACCGGCTGCAATTTGAGTTTGGCTAAACTGTCCCTGACTGCATTTCGAGACATCCAGTTTACCGGCTGCAAGATGTTAGGGTTACACTTTGAACACTGTCATGAGTTCGGACTTTCATTCTCGTTCGACAATTGCATTCTCAATCACTGTATTTATTGCAAAGTGAAAATGAAGAAGACAGTTTTCAAGAACTCACAACTGCACGAAGCTGACTTCTCTGAATGTGATTTGACAGGCTCTATATTTGATAATTGTGATCTTGCCGGAGCTACATTTGATAATACCATCATTGAGAAAGTTGACTTCCGTACTTCATACAATTACTCTATCGATCCGGAAAGAAACAAAATCAAGAAAGCACGATTCTCATTGCTCGGCGTCTCCGGACTTCTGGATAAGTATGATATAGAAATTGACAACAATGTTTGAATGGCAACATTCTTTGAGTTCATCTTAAACATTCGTTTCTAATCTCCCGGTTTGGAGCGAGGGGAAAAATTTAACTAAACTATTTTATTGCCAACTTTTGGGTGTCGAAGTCAGGGGAAGTCCACAGACGCCACAAAATGGATGCGAAACGGAGTTTCATATGCAAGTGCGTTCCCAAACAGGACAGACTGTCCGAAAACAAGAAAGTTTGTCTTTCCCGCCTGCCTGCCCGCAGTCAGCAATTCGAGTACATTCTCTGCAGGCGGGCGGGGACGACAGTTTATTATTTTGTTTGCCGTATATCCCCGATAGGAGCATTCGGGGACGACAGGTTTTCGGACAGTCTGAGAGTTTGGGTACGAGCATATTATTATTAAAAGCGCAAAAGTAATAAACAGCTATGCCTGCCTGCTTTCGCTAAGCGCATGTTAATCGCATCACTGTTTTGTAATTGCTGGTCTTCTTCCGCAAAAGTACAGCACCTAAGTCGGTCAGGAGTGAGTCATTCAGCTTTGGTTGTAACGCTGTCAGGAATGGAACATTAGGAGGATCTCGGTGTTGGACTTAATGTTTTTCGGCTAGGCGCAGTTGACCAAAGCGATGCGCAAGGTAATTTGGGATAGGGCGGTACTCCGCCCCATGCGATTAGCAACTGTAGTCGGACCATATTATGGCGATTGTCATTACTTGACTAAATGGCTTGTCAGGATCTTTACACTTCGGTGCAAAAAGTCATTACCAGGGTAAGCGCTCGCCTTTGTGTACCAGCTGACCGTGCGGGAATTGGTCACGAGCGACGGTTACGAGATCAATAACAGTGCTCGCACCTTCATCGACTTCCATTGGCGCCGCCTGAGTCCCAAGATCGGTCTTTACCCACCCGGGATGGGCTGCTGCGACCGCGATCCCCTTAGCATGCAGTGTTTTCGATTGAATCAGTGTAAGCATGTTGAGACCAGCCTTTGAAGTTGAGTAGCCGACAGCCATGAATCCCCCGACATGATCCCACAGGCTTTCAGCACTACCTATTGAGCCAAGCATTGACGAATGGTTAATTACACGTGCATCTTCACTTTGCGATAGCAGGGGAACAAGAGCTTCTGTGATCGCGTATGGTGCGATTAGGTTGACCTCTAGGGTACGTCGAATCTTGTCAGGATCGGTCGGATTCCCATCCCATTCGAGAGCGATTCCTGCATTGTTTATTAGCACGTCAAGTTTACCGAATGTCATGTCAAGATAGCTCACAAGGTTGGCGATGTCGTCAGGATTAGTCACTTCTAATTGAAAAGTGTGAGTATCGCAACCTGCCGCCTGGAGTTCTGCTTTGACCTCCAACCCGGACTTTTCGTCTCGAGTCGTTAGCACGACTGTGTATCCAAGCAAACCAAGCTGTCGCCCGATCTCCTTTCCCAATCCCTTGCTTGCCCCAGTAACAAGAGCTACTTTATTATTTTTTGCTTTCATAGTTTTGTTTTAGTTAAATGAAATACTGCAATTTAGCACTATTTATGTTTGTGTATCTTGAATCAACCAGTTAATCGTATAGTTCGTAAATTTCAGATTTATCCAATGTTGTTGGCAGTTGCCCCGGAACTGATATCAAGCACTTCACCGGTTACCTTGAAGGTAGTATGTTCAATTAACCTCTGGACCCGCTTTTTGCCAAACATCTGATATCGGATAGGTCTTCTTGTCGTCAGAATGTTTTGAACTTCTTCAAAATAGTCGCTGTCAATTTTTAAATTTACTCCAAACCTATCCAATCAATCAACAATTCGAAATCTTCTTCTTGCTTGTTGGCGATCAAAAAACCCATTTGTTCAATGCTTTCAAAATTGAAATTCGGGATATTCAATTTACGCCCTCGAAACTGAGGGTAAAATTCACTTATAGGTAAATTGATATTTTCCCATTCTCCTGCAGTAGTAAATTGTTGCACGTAAGACTCAGACTGCGAAATTTCGCCCTTCAAACGAAATTCATAGGTCTTGCCATCTCCTTTGACACGCAAAACAATAAACTTCTCTTCTTCCGTTAGTTTTATAGTTGTGTCCAATTGTATCGAGGCAAATCCTCCGTTGTTCGCCAAAGAAACTTGACCCGAAAATTGTCCATGTCCGGCATCTGTAAGCACCAAAGAACTTCTTGATATACCACCCATCACACCATCGTTGACAATACGCCAATCATTGAGTTTCGTTTGAGTTGTAAATGTATAAATCTCTTTCATGTTTGTCTTAGTAGATAAACTAAGCATTAGTAAAATTAGGAGGTATTTCATCACTTTTATTTATTTAATACATTAAATGCACTGTATTAGACTATTTATCAAGTCATTTTTGTTCACAAGTTCTATCCGTGTTCGGATACCATTGCATTCATCACCAATATTTCCCATTGCGTTTCTTGTGTCTTTTTTTGGGATGCCCGATAACATTTAGCGGGTTTAAGAAGTTGGTGATTTAGGAGCAGTAAACTGGTCAACTGCACGAAAGGTTGATGGGAAAACTGAACATGATTTAACCACTGAAGTGCCAATTTCTTAAACCCGCTGTTATTTGCCGTTATACTCTGCACTCAATTCAAGTTGTTGTAAATGCTCTTTGATTATTTATTTGAACTAGTCCACAATTTTTTTTGTGCAGTTCCAAAATCACCAAGTTGATAAATACTTACAGAAGAACTTTTGAACGTGAACTCGTTGTATGGTTTTGCAAGTAACTCTTTCAAAAAATCTTCGTGTGCTAATCCGATGGTAACATGCGGATTGTATTTCGCACCACTGTGATCGGGTACAAAAGCGTTTACATATTCGGAAGTTCCAGCTGCGATTTCCTTTCCATCTGCATTCTGTACAATTGCCTCATTCGTTCCGGTTACCATAAACTGTTTGAGGACTTCGATAATTTTTGACTGAAAACTCAGCAGTTTGGGAGTTGGCTTAGCTGTAATACCAGCTAACCCCAATCCATTTACAGGTATATAATAAAATCCACTCGCTGTTAGTTTGTCCTTCGTTGGTTTTTTGCTCTTAACCACTATTGCTACGGCAGCATACACTTTTTCAAGGTCGTCTTTATTTACAAAACATTGCAAGACTGTTATGTGCGGAGTGTGAACTGCATCCAATTCAAAACTTCCGGGACCTGAATAGTTATTACGCCGTTGTTGGTGTTCCCAAAAGTTTGCGAAGTAGAGTGACTAACAACAAGGTGAGCCATGCAAACTTTTGGGTCACCAACAACAAACACAAGGTGTCTCTGTCAGTTTATTGAATGATGTTGTTCAGGGTAAAACAAGCTTCACCCCCACCCAGCCTCCCCTGAAGCAGGCTGTCTCAAAACAAGAACTCTTGCTTACAAAACACTGATCACTTTGTGAATATTCAGACAACCCAGAATGTCATCCCTGCGCCCGTCCTTGCCGGTCAGGAATGCAGGCCTGCCCGCTGCAGGCGGGGATCTACCAATAGAAAAGACACTTTGCACTAATTGCTAACAAAGTTTCCGCGGTGTCGTGGCATTAAATTGAGAGTATAGTTAATATACAATCAAATTTTTCCAAACCAGCAATTTTGAAAGAGAGGTTGTGATTGATTTATTTCTCAAATCACTTAATAGCTAAATATCTGTTATTCGACCCCGTCGGGGTCGGGCGGTGATGCAGGTTCGTTGCTATAAACATCGGATGCCTTCGGCATCCGTTCATTAGACTTGTTCATTCTACAAACATGTGATGTTTCGGAATCCGGTTGCAGATGCGTATCCTGGAGAGATACAATGTGCGAATATGAATCCCAAAGGGATTCCATGTTTATAGGAAATCATTGCGGTGAGATAACGACCCTGAAGGGGTCGCATAGATTT
>CALEVL010000282.1 GCA_937924675.1 uncultured Ignavibacteria bacterium
GGCACTCGTAATATGATCTTTGCCATACTCCGCCCACAAATAAATTTGTGGGCTGAATGTTAGGGATAACTCTTCCATTGTTTCAATTCACTCAGCCCACAACTTCAGTTGTGGGCGAAATATGTTGTGGGCATAATGTGTTGTTAGCACAATGCGTTGAGAGCGGCAAGTGTCAGGACAACACCCTATCAACTCAACCCACAACTTCAGTTGTGGGCGAAATGCGTTGTGGACAATGCCTTGCATACTCAAGTGCTTCGCAAAAAAAAGAGCCCCTAAAAAGGGGCTTCGTTTTTTAGCGAGATAAATTGAGTCGGTTAGTTGCCAACACCGTCTTTCAGGTAATCTTTATAATCCTTATAAAACTTCTGAACTTTCGGTGCAATCACCATAGAACAATATCCCTGATTTGGATTTGATTTGTAGTAATCCTGATGATATTCTTCGGCGCTGTAAAACTTGTCCATTGGTGTGATCTCAGTTACTATCGGCTGCTTCCACAAACCAGATTCTCCGATCTGTTTCTTCACTTTCTCTGCTGCAGATTTCTGCGCTTCATTATGATAAAATATTGCAGACCTGTACTGCTCGCCTTCATCAGCGCCCTGGTTGTTCAATGTTGTCGGATTGTGAATGTGGAAGAATATTTCCAAAAGCTTGTCATAACTTATGACGGTCGGATCGAAAGTTATCTGAACAACTTCTGCGTGTCCCGTTATACCTGCGCAAACCTGTTCGTATGTAGGATTCTCAACCCTTCCGCCCGCATATCCAGATTCAACTTTGTCAACGCCTTTGAGATCTTCGAATATCGTTTCAATACACCAGAAACATCCTCCTGCAAGTGTCGCTGTTTCCAAATTTGCCCCCGCTGCTTTATTGTTAGAAATTGTTTTTGTTTGTGTGACTTGCTTTGTGTCCTGTCCGCGACTGCACCCGGAAAATACCGTCAGCAATAACATCGCGAGAATGGTTTTCAACATAACTATTTATTGTGATTTTTGAAAAGAAGATTTTTTGAATCTCAGTAAATATCAACTAAAGTTCAGACTTGCTCTGGCACTTCTTACTCTGAATTGACATCCGTTTGTGTAAACCTCTCCTCGCGGCAAATGAGTTTCATCTGTTGATAAATTTATCAAACAAAAAATCCGGGAAATATAATTAATGTCTGTCACTTGAAAGTACAGCGGCCTTTGTTCACTTGAGCAGAACCATTCTCTTTGCTTTACGAAAATCATCCGACCGAAGTTCGTAGAAGTAAACTCCGCTCGGAAGTTCTGACCCGTCGATCTTTACTTCATATGATCCGCTTTGCAAAAATGTATTGAGATAATTCCGGACTTCAGAACCTCTCGAGTCAAATACTTTGAGGCTCACATTTCCGGCTTTCGGAATTGTGAATGATACGTTGGTAACAGGATTGAAAGGATTCGGATAGTTTTGTCCCAAAACATATTCTTCCGGCAACGGTACATTTTCCTGAATACTTGTGGTTATCGGAGAGTACTTTACAGTTGCATAGTCATAACTGAAGCCTGTACTTCTCCCGGTAAGATAAACACATCCTATTCTGTCTATTGCCATATCCTGAACATAATTAATACTGTTTGGCCCATTTGTATATGAAACAACATACTGTACATTTCCATTATTGTCATACTTAATCGCACCGTATCGAGTATGATTGTTAGAATCTATGTTTACGGTTACATATATATTGTTGATTGAATCGAGAAATAAATCAGGAAAATTTGTTGCATAAACATCTGTTGTGGGATAGGTTCTCATCCAGACTATATTTCCGTTCATATCCAATTTAAAGGTGAAATTGTATCCTGAACTACGCCCCGCCAAATAAACATTTTGCTGCTGATCAACTTCTATATCATATCCGTTAGAAGGAGGGTAGATTCGCTTTATCCAAATTTCATTTCCGGAGCTGTCATACTTTACTGTAGTGCAGTTGAATATGGAATTTGCATCCTGGCTTGCACCGGTAACATACACATTTGCCTGATTGTCGGTTGTAAGGGCATAGGAATAATCCTCTGCCAGAGGGGGCGGTGCAAGTCCGTTGTAATTCCGCTTCCAGATAATGTTGCCGTAATCGCCGGAGTACTTTATTGTAGTGTAATCGTAATAGGTTGTAACATATTCTGTATTTCCTGTAATCAAAATATTACCGCTATTGTCAATTTTTAAATCATATAACTTAAATGCTCCGTTATGTCTGTTAATCCATATTCTATTTCCATTTCCGTCATATTTAGTAACGACATATCTGCCTGCACCTAATCCTGCTGCATATACAAATCCCTCTGAGTCTAAAATTATTTTCTTGTAATCAGCGGAGTCATAAGTAATCCATTTTATATTTCCGCTATTGTCATATTTAACAACCGATTTTGCTCCTGCAACAAGCACATTTCCCGAATCATCCAACATAATATCATTTCCCTGATCATATTGATTGCCTGGCCTCCTATATTCTCTTACCCATAAACTCTCACCGAATTTGTTGTATTTGATTGTTGTGCAAGAAAATGCTAAAGATGTCAACTGAACAGCACCAGTTACATAAACATTTCCGGAATCATCTACACACATCGCATTGCCAGCATCTTCAAATGTTCCCGGTCCGGAATATCTCTTGACCCATTCAGTCAGCATTTGAGAAAATGAAATATTGTTGTTTAACAAGAATTGAAAAACTAAAGACCAAAAGAATATTTTAGCAATCATTATGTACTTGAAAATAATTTTACAAAGACAGCATTTGACGGAATCTTTGATTCTCCTGAAATGCTTTCAGATTTATCTTTCAGTACAAACAACATGTAATAGCCCGGAGGAGCTATAAAAGAATTTTCAGGAGCTGTTACATTGTATTCCGTTTCAGGTCCCGGACCGATTATCTGCTCAAAGCTTAACTCAACATATCTTTGATCCATGTTATTGCCGTGTGTTACTGCCCCCGGCTTCATTAACGCTATTGAATCAAGCGCATAACTGCCGTCAACTGTTATGTTGAATGACTCTTCGTAAGTAATCTCTTCGGGGAAGTCGGTAATTACCGGCTGGTCTCCGTCAGTCAGATATGCGGGCTTAAGTATTGATAATCGTCTTTCGGTATCGTTTTCTACATCACCTCCGTTTTCCACTCTGCCACCACCCAGTAATATTCTGGCATCGGGCAGAAGTATTGCGGTCGAATGATATCTCCTTGGCACCGGCATATCCGGAATCTCCTGTACTTCCGGATCAATCCATTCCAAAGTATCTGTATCCAGAAGTTCTGATGTGAGAACAGAATCAACTGAATTTATTCCACCGATTATCAACAAAGTCCTGTCAGGTAATATTACTGCATTATGATCTGCTCCTGCCGTTTCCATTGTCACTGCGTTGCTGTTCCAAACCGGACTTCCGGTTTCAGGATCCAAATTTATCAAGTCAATTCTGTTCAAGTAATTAACCCACTTTCCTCCGGTAATTAATACTCTTGCTTTCTCTGTAGAACCAATCCTAATGGGAAGCAATACACCTGCAGAGCCTTCACTTGGAGTTGTTCTACGATTTGTTATAGCTTCCCAGTACGGAGCGGAAGCAGCAAACGGATCGAATATCTGGGAATATCCGTCTTCATATACAGGCGGATCGGAATTATCGGGTACTAATTGCGTACTCGCGTAAAACACTTTGCCGGCCAGATCTCCGACCGGAATTACATAAGCATCAGGATAGGAATAAAATATATCAACAGGCAGTTTTGCATCTTCAGCATTATTAGGAAACCAACCTTGATTTTCCCCCGAGGGCACATAAACTTCAGGCGTTCTGTTGTGCAAGACCGTATAATTACCCGGGTCATAAGGATTCGGCACGACTGAATCTGTTAGACCTGCCATGCATAACACAGTTCCATTGTTTAATAAAGTCAGCGTAGGATACCATCTTCCTTCCTTCATGATGAATGGATCTTCCGAATCGCCCGTTACTTTCCAAAAGTCAGTTGCAGGATCAGGTGGTCCGGGATCTACAACTGGTGCAGGGTCAAATATTAAAGAATATCTTAATCCCCTGTCCGGTGCAATAGGTTCATACGCATCAGGATAAGGATTATTCAATTCTCCTCCTGCTAC
>CALEVL010000283.1 GCA_937924675.1 uncultured Ignavibacteria bacterium
CCCATGAATTAGCACCTACGAGTGATCTCTCAACTTCGAAACCTTGGTTGTTGGTTTCTTTTGATGTAGCCCAGTTAAGGGTAACATTGTTCCTGTTTGTTACTGCTGTGAAGCTTGCGAGTTCTACAGGAAGCGGTGTGTTAATCATTGAGATTGTGTGTGTTGCAGGTGTTGAAATGTCGGTGTTTGTTGTACCAACATAAGCGAAGATCTTTGTGAACGGGTTAGGTAGAGCATTTCTCCAAACGAGGTCCAATGTTTCTTGTGAAAACTCAGGAGCTGTTGTTGCAAGTCTCACTCTTACAACCTTTACAGGAACGTTAGCCGGCATCGGGAAACCGTTACCTGCACCCGGGAATGTGTTAACTGCCCATCTGAGCTGATCATCAGTAGCATTTCCACCAACATTCAAGGATACAGTTGGATTTCTTGGTTGCATGTTGGTCGGCAAATCTGAGCCAACATTAGACATTTGAAGAGTTCCACCGTTTCCAATATTACCATTGAAGTTAAAGAAGAACTGACCACCAGCATACTCATAGTTAGAAGCAACACCTGAGTTTGTCCAGGTCATATCAATATCCCACTCAACAAAATTTGTTATTGTTGGAGGATTTGTTTTGTCATTACAATCCAACGTGTAGGTCGGATTCTGTGCAAATGAAACATTTGCGATAAAAGCTAAAGCGAAGATGGTAACAAAGAGTTTAAATGCTTTTTTCATTTTTCCCTTGTTTAGTTTGTTTGTTAGTGAATTGAGTTTCTTTTTGTTACTGCAAATTAGCACTTCTGATTTGTTTTGTCAATTCTTTTTATGACATTTTTTAAAAAAAATTCAGATTTGCAATTTGTTAACATGAAGCAAGACTCATTTGAATTATCAGTAAAAGAACAAGTCCTGAAGGGCGGCATAAACAGCCGCCCTCAAGACTGTTTAGATCAGTTATTCACCTTTCGGATAGATCGCATCTGATTCATTCTTAATGATGCCGATCATTGTCGGATCAGGAGTAATGATTATTTGTGTAGGTCTTACATAATCATACTTAACTGTACCGTTGCCTGAGATCATTGCAGCTCCCGGAGGCGCAACTTCGCCTATGAAGTTTGCTGCATTGTTATCTGCAAGCGAAGCATCAGAAGCATCAACGATTCCGTCCCAGTTAAGGTCAGTTACATCATAAGGACCGGAGACAAAATTGAATGCGTCATTATCAACAAGTGAAGCATCAGAACCGTCAACTGTTCCGTCCTGTGTAACATCACCTGTATAGAAGGAAGCAAGTCCGTTAACGACTACTGCATTGCTGCCGTACGTTTGCGCAACACCTGTGGTGAAATCATAATTGATAGCACCGCCTGTTTGAGTAACTAAGACGCTCCATGACCTGATTGAATTTCTGTGCTGAACAACGATGTAGTACTGATTCGAGTTAACCTTTATAACACCTGATTCAAATATGATGACTCCTTTGTAGGTTGATGCAGAATCAAGGAAGACCTTCTTTGCTTCGAGTATTGTGTAAGGAGCTGCAGAACCGTCTCTCAGATAGATTGTAACAGTATCTCTTGCTCTCGGAGTTGAATTGCTTTGCAATCCTTCGAGTGCGAGTTTGAGATTCAATACCAGACAATTATGTGTATTCAGTCCGGAGATTGAAGGTCCGAATTCTATTGCAAGCGGCTGGCCGTTTGGATCGAATACCGGTCTTTGTGAATTAACTGCAGTTAAAGGCGTAGCCGGGAAAGGATTTGCAGATGATACATAGCCTGCATAGAACCACGGAGTGGTTCCGAATGTCCATCCCATCAGCCAGTTTCTGTAAACAGTAAGTGTATTGAAGGCAACGTTTGTCTGAGCAAGGTAATTGGTAATGAGCGAACCGCTTGTACCGCTGAGCGAATCTGCAAAAGAGACTCTCCAGTTACTGTTTGGATCTGAGCATGAGCTGTTGATCTCAAGCACAACCTGGAATGTAGCCCAGTCTGTTGTAGGTGCAAAGCACTGAACCTTGCTGTAAGTGATTATGAGCTGGTTTCCGTTCACCTTATAGCTGAGTCTGTTTCCACCTGAACTTACAGTACTGCCAAAGTTAAAGTCCTTCCAGCATGCAAGTATTGCATTTGCAGGAACCTGCCCGCCGTCAATATTGAAGTCATTGATCGAGTATGTTCCATAAGCCTGAGTAAGTCCGACTATTCCGTTGGTTCCCACAAAGAGTGAATCCCAGCAGACTCCGTTGAACTTGATACTCTTGCCTGTTGTATCCTGTCCGTAAGCGAGCAGAATATCTTTCAGCTTCAGTTTGAAATATCCGTCGTCAAGGGTTCCTACAATACTAGCCCCCGGCTGAGTAACGGCATTCAACACGAGGCTTGTGCTTCCTGCAGTGTCTTTCAGGCAGTAATTCGGGAAAGACGGCTGATCTGTCGCATTTGAATTTGCGAAATAGTTGTCCTCATACACGCCGTAATTCTTTGCAATTGTTGTAACCACAGATCTTGCAGTATCGTTGGATCTGTTTTGATCCGAGCCAAGCTGTGTATATACGGTTACTGTGTAAGTATTACCCAATACCGGATTAAAGGAGTTTGCAAAAGTTACTTCCTTTGAAGAACCTGCAGCAAGAGTATCGGAGATTGTGCTTGAGTATCCACCCGGAGAAATAGTACAGGTGATATTGAATGGTGTTGCCTGAGAACCGGAACCAAAATTCCTTATATTTGCCCTTGGAGCTATTGTATTGCCGTCAACAAGGATTGGATTTCCGGGGAAAGTAACCGCTGTAGTTCCGACATCATTTACAAGCGGAGCAGACCATCTGTAGGTTTGTCCTGAAGCCGGGGAAACAGTTGAGTTCCATGTGCATGTTGCTGCGTTTGTACCGCCGGCAGTTGTAGCTGCCCAGTTTGTTGTGGTTGTTCTGTTGTTGTAGTCAGCGTTAGTTGCACCTCTTAGACCAACCTGACAAGTTCTGTTTGCAATTGCTCCTGACCAGCTTCCATAGACTACTTCTATGTTGTTATTAGCTTCATAGAGTTTGATCTGGAAATTTGTATTCTCAAGAGTATCAGTTCCACCGAACCTTCTGAAGTTCTTCCACTGAATGGTATGAACTCTGCTTCCGGCTGTTCCGGTAGTACCTCTGACGATACTTCCTGAAGCGATCTGGAAGACTGCGTTTGTAGTAGCCGCAGTTGTTGGGTTGGAGATATCAATCGTTCCCGCACCTGAATTGAATGCAACGACTGTTGTGTTGGCAGGAATTCCTGTTCCGGTAATTATCTTGCCTACTATGACACCAGCAAATCTCTGAACGCCTGTGATTTGTGTTGCTCCAAGTGTAGCGCTTCCTCTTACGCCGTAGTTTCCCTGCATGTCATTTGCAAGCGCTCCTACTGCACCCGCGTAAGCGGTGGTTGCGCTGATTGGAGAATAAGTAGTTGTGCCAGGAAGAGTTGCGCCAAATGTAATTAATCCGTTGGTGGTAATGGCAAAGCTTGTGTAGCCGATGCCGTTGAATGTGAAAGTGAACGGAAGTGCGTTTGTCCCGTAAACAACATCGTCAAGACTTGCTGCACCTGTTGTACCTGTGGCGAGTGCCACGGTTGTGTCGCCTGTGATTTCGGTGTAAACACCTGAAGTCTGAGTGAACTGCATTGTATTGATCTGCGCATTTGCGCTTATGACCAATGCAAAGACGAAAAACAAAGAAAGAATTTTCTTCATATTTTCTTCCAATTAAGTTTAATTAATAAAAAATTCGGCTGACTTTTAAAAAACGCAACCTTCACAGTGATCTTATTCCGCCGAGTAAGAAAAAGAAAACTGCTGAGGCGAGAATGTGTGCGCGCACCCCTTTCGTTAAGTGAGAATAGTTAGGTTTTAAAGAATATGGATGTGGGGCAAGATAGGAATTATTATTTAGAATTTCCAAGAAGAAAGCGGATTGAAAGTTGCCTGCCCGTCGCAGACGGGAAAGTTGCCTGCCCGTCGCAGACGGGAAAGTTGCCCCAAAGGGGCAGGCTCCGCGAAGGAAATGTATCATAATAAGTACTTGTCATCCTGAGCCCCAAGGGGGCAGGCTCCGCGAAGGAAATGTATCATAATAAGTGCTTGTCATCCTGAGCCCCAAGGGGGCAGGCTCCGCGAAGGAAATGTATCATAATAAGTGCTTGTCATCCTGAGCGA